>CAYOXF010000047.1:0-19351 GCA_964407845.1 uncultured Acidobacteriaceae bacterium
GCGGCAGATGGACGGAGATCACGTTGAGGCGGTGATACAGATCCTCGCGAAACCGACCCTCACGCACGAGCTTGCGCAGGTCCGCGTTGGAGGCGGCGAGGATGCGAACATCAACCTTGATTGTGTCCGTGCCGCCAAGGCGCATGAACTCGCGCTCTTGAATCACACGTAGCAGTTTGGCCTGAGTTTCTGGACTGATCGTAGAAATCTCGTCGAAGAAAATCGTGCCTTGATCGGCCACCTCGAAAAGGCCTTTCTTCGAGGCCACCGCGCTCGTAAAGGCTCCCTTCACATGGCCGAACAGCTGCGATTCCAATAGATCGACCGGAATGGACCCGGTGTTTACGGGGATGAAGGCTTTGTCGGCGCGCGTCGATGCGGAGTGGATTGCTTTGGCGATGAGCTCCTTGCCGGTCCCACTTTCGCCGGAAATCAGCACGGTCGAGCGAGAGGGCGCGATTTGCGCCACGAGATCGAGCACGGCCAGCATCTTCTCGCTTTTGCCCACGATGTTCGGAAAGTTGTAGCGCTGCTTCAGCGCCCGCTTGAGGTGGACGTTTTCTTCGCGGAGCCGGCGGCCCTCGACGGCGAGAGAAATTTGAGCGATCAGCTCGTCGTTGTTCCAGGGTTTGGTGATGTAGTCCTGCGCGCCGCTTTTGAACGCCGCCCGGGCCATATCAATCGAGCCGAAGGCGGTGATGAGAATGATGGCGAGGTTCGGGTCGCGCTGACGAATCTCCCGGAGCATGTCGATGCCATTGCGATCGGGCAAACTCACATCGAGCAGGATCAGATCGAAGGGACGCTCTTCCAGCTTGGCGAGCCCGGCCGTGCCGGTTTCTGCAAGCGTGACCTCGAAGTTCTCAGAAGCCAGCAATTCCTGAAGGCCTTCGCGAATTTCCGCTTCGTCGTCGACAACCAGGATGGACCCTTTAGGCATGGACGGCTTTCCTGGCTACAGGAAATTCCAGACGGAAGGATGTGCCCTTGCCGGGCGTGGAGCGGACTTCCACCTTTCCCGCATGCTCCTTGATGATCCCGTAGCTGACTGAAAGGCCCAACCCGGTGCCCCGGCCGGTGGCCTTGGTGGTAAAGAACGGATCGAAAATTCGATGGAGATTCTCGGGGGGAATGCCTGTGCCGGTGTCACTGACCTCGATTTCGACCGAGCCGTTCTGCGCACCGGTGCGAACCTCCAGCATCCCCCCGTTGGGCATGGCGTCGCGCGCGTTCATAAAGAGATTCAAAAACACCTGTTGCAGGCGCGTGGCGGAACCGAGCACCGGCGGAAGCTGGGCGGTGTAGTTGCGAACGACGCTTACCCGGGCCGTTTTGAATGGGTGCTGCACAAGCGTCAGTGTCTCCTCGAGTACAGAATGCAAGTCCACAGCAACCGGCTCGGCACCGCCCGTACGCGAAAAGTTCAGCAGGTTGTTGACGATTTCACTGGCACGGAAGGTTTGCTTCACAATGCGCTCAATCGTTTTCTGGCGGGGATCGTCAGTTGGAATCTGCTTGGCCAGCATCTGAATGTAGTTGGAGATAACTGCGAGCGGCGTGTTGACTTCGTGCGCCACACCGGCCGCGAGCAGACCGAGCGACGTCAATTTTTCGGTCTGCACCATCTGGTCTTCCAGGCGCACACGCTGTGTGATGTCGTCCAGCAGCACGAGGTGGCCTAGCCGCGCGCCGCTTTTCCCGAGCAGCGGCGCGATCGAAACGTTAACCACCCAATGGTGGTTCGTGCGAGTGTTCAAATGAAAACGGTAAATGCCCGAGACGTGATCGCTCGGTGCGCGCGAAGCAATTTCAACCATAAGGTCATGCGGCAGGACTTCTTCTATCCGGCGACCGAGGGCTTCGCCCTGCGGAATTCCCAGTAGCTCTTCGAGTTGCGGATTCCATGATTCGATCCGATCTTCAAGATCGACGGTGAGAACTCCGATCCGCAACGACGCCACAATATTTTCGCTGAAATCCTTCAGCCGTTCGACCTGCAGAGCCTTTTGTTCAAGCGACTGGTAGAGGCGGGCGTTCTCCACAGCGATCGCCACGTAACCCGCCATCGTCGACAGAAGCTCGAGGTCATCGCTCGACAAGTAGTCGCCATCGACCGTTTTGCCCAGACCCAGAATGGCGGGGGTGTGATCGTGGAAGCGGCAGGCGATGAAGTAGCTCAGATCGAGTTCCTCAAGGGTACGGCGAACCGAATCGTTCTCGGCTGTGGCGCGCGCCGATTCGATGAACAAACATCCTTGGGCGAGCGCCGGGCGCGATGGGTCGAGAAAACTGAGGTCGAGCGGTGCCTTCAGCTCGAGCCCCATCGAGCGCGTGAGAATATAGCGGCCCGGGTTGGCTCCATCCTCGAGAAAAACGGCCAGCCGATCGACGAGAAGGGTCTGCGAAAGCCGGTCCAGAACCGAGTCAAGCAGCGGGTCGATGCGGACCTCGTTGGCTAGCGTGCGGCCGAACTGAATCAGGGTGCGGCGGTAGTCAAGCCGGTCGCGATAAAAGAAATGGTCCAAGCGCGCCTGCACCCAATCGCGCAGAGGCTGGAAAAGGAACGCGGCGACGATGATCGCGCCAACAGCTCCGAGTGAGCCTGTGGGCCAGGCCGTGTGAGAGAGTTCGCCGATCAGCGCGACCGAACCAAAGTACACCACTACGACACCGGCTGTCGCAAACGTGTACGCCAATCCACGCTTGAAGATAATGTCCACATCCATGAGCCGGTAGCGGATGATGGCGTAGCCGTAGCACAACGGGATCAGAACGAGCGAAAACACAGAGAACTTCGTCCATGCAGGAACTCTCGTGCCGATAGAAAAAGGAACAATGTAAAGGATCAAAAAGGGACAGATTCCAGCGAGAGTGCCGCCCGCCACCCACTTCAATTGCTGGCGCAGAACTCCGCTGGGCGCGCGGAAATAGCTCGCCAGAAAGATGCCAGCGGCTAGCAGGAAGTAAATGCCCAGGGTGAAATACTCAAGCTGGTCAAGCAGCCGCTGGCTGGCGAGAGAAGGCACAAAGTCCAGAGTCCCTGTAGCCACGAAGACATGGAGTGCGAGGAGCGCGGTGGGGACGCTATAGACGGCAACCAGTTTTGGCCAGAGTAGGCCGCGGCGCTCAGGGAAAACGAGTGCGAAATGGACGAGCAGGGCGGGCTGCAACAAAAGAGCGATCGCGTTGCCCCAATAAATTGTCCAGTCGAAGCTGTTCAGCTTGCCCGTGTAATGGAAGCTGTACAGGATGAAAGAGACCAAGCAGAACACGTAGAAGTGAACGGCGCGCGGTGCGTTCCAACGGCGGGCGAAAATGAATAGCCCGATGAAGAGATACAGCAAGGCCGTGACCCGCAAGTAGCTTTCAAGCGATGACGCATTTTCCTCGGGCGCGGTAATCAGGGGAACATCGAGCGTCTCGTCCTTGCGAACGATCCGGTAGTGAACCTCCGCCCAAGGGCCGGCGTGCCAAACAATCCTGGTCACGTCCGTGGGGCGGTAGATCGGCCGTCCATTGACGGCTTCCACGCGGTCCCCCTCGTGGATTCCGGCGCGATCGGCCGGACCACCGGGAACCACGTGAAGAGCCACGACGCCGTGCTCGCTGTCGATCCAAGTGGCGCCGTCGGAAGGGGAAATAAAGCGCGAACGCTGCTCGAAATTCAGGACGGCAAAAATGACCGCGGTCAGCGTTACCAGAGCTAGGATGACGGCCCCTAACCGTGTTCGCAGCTGGTCATTCATACCGAACCCACCCCGTGGGACGCGTTGCCCTTCTATGCTAGCACGTTAACTTCCAGGTAATCATCGCTCCATTGGTCAGCTAAGGCTCTTATCCTTAATGCCTTATGGTGACACAATGAAGGGAGATTCTCTTCGCCTTTCTGTTTCTGGAAGGCAGTTTCCAATTCCGGTAGCAGAAGAACTCTTTAGAACTGTAGGCTCAAACCACCCTTGATGTATCGGTAAGAAGGGACAAGGATAACCCTCCCATCGCTCGTCGAGATCGGGACGTAGCCCTGCGCTAGGAGATTCCCCATATCGGCCACAACTTCCATGTGGTATGGCAGGGGCTGGCGAATTCCCATGCTGAGGTACGGATCCATTTGATAGATCGATTCGCCGTACGGGTCGAGCTGCGAAACGACCGGGCCACTGATCCACTTGTAGCTCGCCGTGAATTTCGTTCCGACGCGGGGCAGTGTTGCTGAAACACCTCCAGCAAAGCTCTGACGATGTTGCGTGGCTAAAGAATCACGCAAGGGCCCAGTCGCCACATCGCTTGTCGGTGCCAGCGCGCCTGCGTAGGCATACACGAACGTTGCTTTCAGATTGTTTGTAAGACTCTGGCGATAGGCCACGCGAACACCGGTTGAGCTGGTGACGCCTCCATCATAGGCAAAGGCCTGGGACGTGTAACTCTGGAGGAAATCGGAGCCGAAAGGTCCGCCCCGTCCGATGACGGCCGTGTGTGTCGAGCGGTCATGAAAGACAGCCGCGTCCACGTCCGCGTGCTTCCCGACAGTGCGCTTCACCGCGAGCTCTTCGTGGAAACCGTTCTCTAGAACGGGGCGGCCGCCACGCATCATCAGTGTTGGGAACGCATCAAGCGTGTTGAGCGTAGCCTCGAGAGCGTCGCCCGAAATTGCCGCGCTCTGCCACGGCTCGCTCACCAGTGCCAGTGTAACCTGCCAATCCTGTGAAACTTGCATGGCCATCTCGCCGCGGGGCCGCATCCCTGAAGTCGTGCCATTAAACCCTGCCAACAAATACTCGGCGCCATAGCGGATGCTCACCCGATCACCCAGAGCGAACTGACTGTCGTGCGACATGCGCAGTCCGCGAAAGACTGGTCCATTCGGTCCCAGATGCGATTCGCGGACAAGGACCGTGGTCACAGGTCCGGTGCCAGATTCACCGGTCGGTAGCCACGCAGCAACCAAGCCTTCGGAGCCTGCTTCATCGTCGTAGTTGTACTCGCCTGCCATCAGCAGCCGACTCGAGCCCACACCGAAGGAATACGCAAAGGCCGTTGCCGGCGAATCGGCGAAATCGGAAATCGAGCCAGGATGGTCCGAACCGGAAGTCAGCTCGATGAGTCCACGGCGGGTTTGCCCCTGGCCACCTTCGCTTCCCGCACGCGTGCCGCCGGACGTTGCCGGATCTTCCTGCCATCGAAGGACAGAGCGGTCGGCTGAAGCCGATCGCACGACCCACGTCCAATCATCTGCGCCCAATGATTGATCGGGCTGGCGGCGAAGCTTCTCAAAAGAAGAGAACAGAGTGCCCAGAACGATTTCGAGCCGCGTCGCTTCGTGCTCGCTGATCAGCACGTGCTGCTCGATCGCCGGGATGAATCCGGCCAGCGTAACCTGGATCGAATAGAGTCCGTCGGGAATCGTGGAGGCGGAAAAGCGACCGTGATCGTTCGTTAAGAGCTGGATCGGTTTTACCGGCAGCAGCTGCTCGGAGGAAATCAGCACGGTCGCGCCCATCTGCGGCGTGCCGCTCGGATCGACGACCACGCCCGAGATCTTCCCGGCGCGGGCTGACGGTGCCAGGGACAGCAGGCACAGACCCAGCAAGCCCCCCCCACCTACGATCCAAATAGCTCGGAGCTTCAAACGTGTCACCTCCCCTGCGGAGCTGTCGCTGTTGCTGTCGCAGGTGACGGCTTCACCGTAAAATCCGTCGTCGGCGTAATCGTTTGCTTTGCGAGATTGTCTGTAACCGCCACGGCGAGCTGATACCTCCCGGGCGCGAGTGAACCGAGCGTGATCAATTGTTCGAGCGTCAATTCCTCGCCGTGCTGCGGCAGTTTATCCGCTGGCACTGCAAACCGCAACATCGGCTGTGTGTCTTTCTCTTTCGTCACGCGGTATTCCACCGACGTGTCGGATTTGTGCGTCTTGTCGTCCACTTTTAGGTTGTAGATCTGCAGGTAGACGCCCATCGCGTCGTTCGCTGTGAACGCCTGATCCAGTTTGGGGCGCACCTTCACATCTCCCAGAACAAACTGACCGAGGCCGATGTCTTTCGAAGAGACCCGCTGCATGTCGTCGGCTAGAATGAGGGAGCTCGAGCTCAGCTGGTCATCTTGGAACCGTGGCACAGGGAGCCGCGTGTTCACCACCCCCACGTTGCCGCTATTCACATCCTTCACCACGATATCGAGTCGGTAGAGGTTGGGGCTGAGCGGCACGGCCTTTTGATAGATCCTTGAGGTGCCGAGAGATTTCTGCAGCAGCGAGGTCGGAATGTCGCTCCGGAGCGTGTCCTCGAATGTTTGGACGATGCGGCCGCCTAGGCTCGTCACACGTACAAAGAGATCGATCGACGCTGAATCGACACCGTCTTTTTCTTGAAAGCTCAACTGCCGGACGGGAATCTGCACCGTAATCGGGACGAGCACGGTGTCGGAGGTGATGCGCAGGAAGTCAAAGCGATAGTCAAACTTCACCTGATCACGCACCACGCGAGCCGTTGCATCCGCTTCGAGGTCTTTGAACTTTACCGGCGGCGGTTGGAAGATCTCGGCATATTTTTCAAGCCGGTTGAACTCTTGGTCGTTCGTGTTCAGACCCATGGCCCCGGGTTCGTTTTCTGCCATGTGCGTGCCGTCGGTATTGCTGAAGCGCGAGGCTTTGCTCGCCAAGCCCATTTGCTCGGGGAGCGTAAGGCCAGCTCCCGGCACCATTAAGAGCGCGTCTTTTTCACTCGGATCCATCGTCAGGTGATATTCACCGGTCGAGGTGGGGTCGACAAACTCGAGCTCGACATTTTCACCCAATGCCGCGCCACCGGGGAGATAGCGATAACGCCAGGTCTCCCATGGGTAGGTGGTTGTTTCACCGCCCCCCTGGTCCATCGGTCGATCCCAGGTTCCACCCGTCGGGTGCGAGTCGACCTCATCCGGTGGGCCCCACATGATGTAGATCTTGCCCCGATCGGTCTTCCAGCCCGGGATGCCCGAGGCATAGTGCTCATTGGCATAGGCGATACGGCGGTAATGCTCCTCTTTGAAGGTGTTCTCCGGGGAATCCGGATCGGGATTGCGCCTCTGCCAGAAGGCCTCGATGAACTGCTCCCGCTCCTCGTTGGTGCTCAGGTGCAGGAACGAGCGCCGCTCTTCGGGCGAGATAATGTAGACGACATCCTCGTTTAGCCACTTCTTGTATTGGGAATCCAGCTCCTTGTAGAGGTCCCTGTCGCTCTTTTGCTTGGCCTTACCGTTTTTTTTGGTTTGCGTGCTTTCATCGGACTGAGCCGGTTGGCTTTGGTCGTCTTGAGGGGTGGCGGGTGTCAAACCCGGCAGAAAACAAAGCACAGCGATAGCCACCACGACCCACGGGAGGCTCTTCATAGAACGGCCCATATGGCACCTTTTCCGCTGTGGAATCTTAACCTGTACACTAGAACAGGTCAATCAAACTTTGCCCCTTTGGCTGCTCCTTGGCCCGTTGGAATCGCCTACTTTTCCGCGGGTTGCCTCGCCAGCTGCCCTCGGCAATCCGCCTTGACGGGGGCCATTTGGGACGCCCTTTCCTTCTGGACGAAATCGAATTAAGATAACTGCCTAACTGTTACGCTTGGTCATCTTTGCGCTGGAGCTTGAGCCATTGGGAGCCTGGGGTAGATAACGGGAGGTAGGACCGGTCCTCCGTCCTTAATTCGTACCTCGCCTGAAAAGCAAGAAACATTGTGTTCCGCCCGGGCGTATCTATCAAGTGGTGGGTACGTTTGTCAGTTGGGATCGTCGAACGTTTGAGGTTGGTGATGAAGACCTGGCAAAAGATCGGGATCGCGGCGGGGGGCGTGCTCGTCCTGGGAGGTATCGCCTGGTACAGCATTTACAAATCAAACCAGGACGTCGTCACGGTGCAGAGCGGGCGGGTGGTGCGCGAGGACCTGACATCGCTGGTCACGGCTTCCGGTGAAATCCGGCCCAAGAACTATACAAACGTCCTCGGCGAGGGCATTGGCAAGATTACCGACATTGTGGTCAATGAAGGAGATCATGTGAAGAAGGGGGATGTGCTGCTTCACCTGGAAAACATCCAGCCTGGGGCGGACGTTCAGGCCCAGCAGGCGAGCATCGATGCAGCCATCGCGGCGATGAAAGGCGCGTCGGCAAATTACGATTCCTCCATCGCGACCCTCGCGCAGCGCCAGTCCGACCTCGACAAAGCCAAGCTCGACTGGCAACGGTCACAGCAACTCTTCAAGGAGCAGCTGATTTCCAAGCAGGACTACGACGCATCCAAGGCGACCTACGACGGGGCGGTCGCCGGACTCAACGCGGCCCAGGCGCAACTCGAATCCAGTCGAGCCACGCGCGACCAAGCCCGATTCAATCTCGAACAAGCCCGCGCCGTCCTGGCGCACCAGGAAGATGTGCTGCGCAAGACCACGTACCGTTCGCCGATTGACGGCATCGTGAGCTATATCGCCGTCCGTGTGGGCGAAAACGTGGTGCCAGGCATCCAGAACGCCAGTGGCAGTTTTCTGATGACCATCTCGGACATGAGCGTGGTGACCGCAGAAGTCAAGGTGGATGAGACCGACATCACCAGTGTCAAAAATGGCCAGACGGCGGACGTCACGATCGACGCCGTTCCCGACAAGGTGTTTAAGGGTCACGTCACCGAAGTGGGCGAGCTGGCTATTCTGCGCACGTCGGGTGAGGCGGCCATGACGGCGACGACGGCAAACACGCAAGAGGCGCGCGACTTCAAGGTGGTGATCACGCTCGATACCCCGCCTGCTTTTTTGCGTCCCGGCCTTTCCGTCACGGCCAAAATCCAGACGGCACAGAAACAGAACGTGTTGACGATCCCTATTCAAGCGCTGGCCGAGAGGACGCAGAAGGAACTGGACGATGCCAAGCATGGCACGAACAGTAGCGTTACGCTTGCGGCGTCTAGGAGCGAAGGGTCGAGCAACCAGAAGACCGAGATTCAAGGCGTTTTCGTGGTCCGCGGGGGCAAGGCCGAGTTTGTGCCCGTACACACAGGCATTACCGGAGTGACCGACGTGGAAATCACAGACGGTCTTCGGGAAGGCGACATGGTTGTCACTGGAAGCTTCAAGGCCTTGCGCTCGCTGAAACCCGGTGCCTCGGTCAAGATCGATAACTCCACACCCAAGGTCGACCAAACTACGTCGAGCTAGCGCGATCACTCGGGGAGTCGAAATGCCCATGGCAGTCGAAGAAGCCGGCGTCCAGAGCTTTCGACAGGATCTCGTGAGTGCGGGTGTCGTCATCCAGACCGAAGATCTCTGGAAGACCTATGAAATGGGAACGGAGCAGTTGCACGCCTTGCGTGGCGTTAGCATCCTCATCCGCAAGGGAGAATACGTGGCCATCATGGGCCCGTCCGGCTCCGGAAAATCGACGCTCATGAATCTGATCGGATGCCTGGACACGCCGACGCGAGGAAACTACTGGCTCGCCGGGCGTCTGGTGAGCCAGTTGGGGGATGACGAACTGGCCGCCATCCGCAACCGCGAGATTGGCTTCGTTTTTCAGACGTTTAACTTGTTGGCCCGTGCGACGGCGCTGCATAACGTCGAACTCCCGATGATCTACAACGGCACGCCCTCGGAAGAGCGTATCGAGCGCGCAAAAAAAGCTCTTGCGCAGGTCGATCTATCGGACCGCATGATGCACAAGCCCAATGAGCTGTCCGGTGGCCAGCGCCAGCGCGTGGCCATCGCGCGGGCGCTCGTGAACAATCCTTCGATTCTCTTGGCAGATGAGCCCACCGGAAATCTCGATTCCGCTACAGGGGAAGAAATCATGGCCCTGTTTGGGCGCCTGCACGAGGGCGGCAATACCATCATCCTTGTGACGCATGAACCGGATATCGCTGCGCACGCCGAGCGCATCATCCGCGTGCGCGACGGCAAAGTCGAAAAAGACGAAACTACGAAATAGCCTTACGAATTCGTGGCGTCGTTGACACTCCCTTCCTCGATCCGTAAGATCTCCTCACCGTTTCGGACGCGCGCCATGCACCTGACTCTGGAAAGCCACCACGCGGGAGGGGTCGTTGTCGTTCGATGCCGTGGTCGCATCGTCAGTGGCGAGGAGGCTCGCTTTCTCCAAAGCGAGCTCGAAAGGCTCGCCCAGCTCACGACCAACGTCGTTCTAGAGCTTGCCGAGGTCACCTACGTGGACAGCGGCGGGCTGGGAACGTTGGTTCGTCTGCTCGGTGTGCGGCGTGCTGCGCGAGGGGATCTCAAGCTTTGCCAGGTACCTCCGTTTGTTCTCCGGATCTTACAGGTCACAAACCTGCTGAGCGTCTTTCATCCGTACGCATCTGTGAAAGATGCGATCGAGTCATTTTCGGCGCGGCCACGATCGGCCGAGGAGGATTTTCAAGCGTCCAGCCACAGGATCGTCTGCCTAGACAGCTCGCTTGATCTACTGGCGTACTTGAGGGTGTTATTGCAACGCTCGGGCTTTGAGGTCTTTACTACGCAGTTCCCGTCCGATGCCCTGACGTTTGTCCTGGGGGCTTCCCGAAGCGTCGTGATTTGCGGCCCGGGCATGCGAGGGAACCAAACGGCCATCGAGAAGTTTCACCAAGGAGCCCCGAACGTACGACTCCTGCATCTTCCACCGGATTTTTCAACGTCGGCAGCCGACCAGTCGGGGCCAGATTTGGTGAATCAGCTCCGCTCGCTGCTGGCGCCTCCCCAATAGACGACCGGCGATCCTCCGACCCTCTGGTTGCCCGAGCGGTGAGTCTCGGGTTCATTGTGGACCGAATAGGCGGGGAAGCAGTTCGCCCGACTTGCCGAGAAAACATTTTGTGAAGGCAGAGGCGTTGGCCGGTTCTTCCGGGCCCACGTAGAAAGACTGCGCGTGACTGCGCACGTGGGCGACGAAGCTCGCTGCTGGCTCGACAACGCCTGATGTTCCGACGGCGATGAAAACAGTCGATTCGCTGAGCGCTTGAAAAATTCGATCTAGGTGATACGGTACTTCGCCGAACCAGCATATGTGAGGCCGAATCTGCCCGCCGCAATCGCATCGAGGAACCTCGGCAGGCGGATCGTAGGTTTCCGTGTCGGCAAAAGGTTTAAGGTCGCAGCGATCGCAACGGCTCTTAAACAGCTCACCATGCATGTGAACCGCGCCCGTCGAACCAGCTTGTTCGTGTAGGCTGTCCACATTCTGCGTGCAGAGAAACAGGCGGTCTTGTAAGGTGCGCTCCAGTCGAGCGAGTGCGAAGTGACCTGGATTCGGTTTTGCGGCGGCAGCGACGCGCCTGCGGGTCGAATAGAACTCCCAAACGAGGCGAGGGTCGCGTTGCCAGGCGCGCGGCGAGGCGACTTCTTCGAAACGGTAATGGCGCCAGAGGCCGCCGTCGCCCCGAAACGTCGGAATGCCGCTTTCGGCGCTGATCCCGGCGCCGGTAAGGATGAAGACGCGATCTTGTCGAGAAATCTCGATCACACGCTTCAGTTTAACTCGTCTCGGACGGGGTCGGATGAGCGTTTGAGACGAGGCGCACGGATCTTCGCGAGCGTGATACTGCTTCTAGCTGCGGGTTGCGGGGAGCCAACTCCGAAGACAGATGTCGAGCTGGGTCTGAACGCTCGGCAATCGAGTGGCCGGCGCGTCTTTGAGCGCGACTGCGCCGCGTGCCATAGCGCCTACTCATCGTCGGGGAGCAAAGGGCCGAGCCTTAAGAATTTATTTCACAAGAAATTCCTGCCGAGTGGATTGCCTGCGAACGACCGCTTCGTTGAGCAGACGATCGTCGGGGGACGCAACATGATGCCGCCGATGGGAGAAGCCCTTACACGACAAGAGCTGGACGATTTGATGTCCTATCTGCACACCCTCTGACGATGTTCCTTCAGGTGGTCACTTCTCTCAGCCCGAGAAAAAATTGCGGATTACGAAGAAGACATTTGCAGGCCGCTCGGCCAGGCGCCGCATGTACCAGGGAAACCAAAACGTCCCATAGGAGATCAGAACATCACTTCGATATCCCTCTCGCGCCAATCGCAGCTGTTCGGCGCGTTGGATGCCATACAGCATGGCAAATTCGAGCCGCTGTTTTGAAATTCCCTCTCGGGCAGCCCACTCGGCGATACGCGCAATAAGTTTGCGGTCATGTGTCGCCATCACGGCGCGCACGCCGGCGCGCCGAGCTCCGTTTCCCAGCAGCGCCTGCGCCAGGCGGAAATAACTTTCGTCAACCTCTCGCTTCAGCGCGTAGGCGATTTCCCGCGGCTCGTTGTACGCACCCTTCACCAAGCGCACCGAAGCCCCTAAGGAGACGAGCTGCGGAAGATCTTTTTCCGTTCGGTACAGATACGCTTGGAGGCAGACGCCGGTCTGTCGATGCACTTTTTGCGCGCGTTCGTATAATGCGAGCGTCCGATCGACATACCCGCTCTGCTCCATATCGATCCAAACCGTTTGAGACCCAGCATGTTCCAGCAGCTTCGCTAGATTGGCATAGCAGAGTTCCTGATCCACATCGAGGCCGAGCTGCGTGAGCTTCACCGAGATCTCCGCAGGCAGCGCTTCGGCACGGATGCCGTCAAGCAAACTGAGATATTGGTCGGTAACGGTTTCGGATTCTGTTCGATCGCGCACATTCTCGCCGAGGTAGGTCAGTAGCGTCGTGATCCCGTCCCCGGCCAGCCGGCGCGCCGCGGCCATGGCTGCTTCAACGTTTTCCCCAGGTAGGAATCGCGCCGCTGCGCCCTGAATGAACCGGTAGCGAGGTGCGTGTTCGCGCAGCCACGCGTTTTCCGAGGCACTCACCAGCCAGCGCCGGATCCAGTTCATGCCGGGTCACCCCTCCAACGTCACCGTCGCGCTTCGTCCCGCGCTTGCCCCGGGGGCATACGCGATAATTGCGATTGCTACGGCCACTACAATACAATGGCCGACGAGGGATCGCTTAGAAGCGACGATTTCCTCTTTGATCACAAGCTAGGTTTCTCTCGCCAGTTCTGAAGGGGCAACGCCTTTATGGCCATTTCTCTTTCGGCTCGCTCGATCGTAGTCGCGTCGCCTGATCAGGTTTCCTGCCCTCTGGGCGACGAATTGGCCATCCTGAACCTAAGCAATACCGTCTACTATGGACTCGATCCCGTCGGCAGTCGCGTTTGGCACTTGCTTCAGAAGCCGACGAGTGTTGGCGAGCTCCGAGATGCGCTGGTCAATGAGTACGATGTAGAAGCTGAGCGCTGCGAAACTGACCTGCTAGAACTACTTGAAAAGATGTGCGCCGAGGGCCTCATCCAGGTCCAGAAGGCCGCGGGCGGCTAAGCCTACTCCCCTTGCATCGGGGGCGTCCCTTGTAAGCCCGCCACCGAGGTATGCCGTTGAGGCCAGCGATCCGAGTGTGGCATAGGTTTTGGGGTCTTCGCGCGAATTCGCGCCGTTTGGTCCTAGAGGCCGCGGTTGCACTCGCGGCAACGTGGGTTGGCCTACGCGTATTTGGCTTTCGCCGGTGGAAGAGTATTTTTGGTTGGTTTGCCGCAAAGAAGGTTCGGCATGCGCGCGCTGCCCGCTCCGCTTCTTGGGGCGCCGCAGGTGCCATAGCGCGGTTCGAGGATGCTGCCGCACGTCACTTTTTCCTTCGCACGAATTGTCTCGAGCGATCCCTCGTCCTCTGTTGGCTGCTCGAGAGGCGCGGAATCGACAGTCAGTTGCGCCTCGGCGCCCGCAAGGAGGCGGGGCGATTCGAAGCTCATGCCTGGGTGGAAGTGGATGGCTCGGTTGTGAATGACGTGTATGAGCCGCATCTGCACTTCATGCCATTCAGAAAGGCCATCACGTCACTCGGGACAGAGACTTCTTGAGCCGCATCGTGGGGTCGTTCCTTTCTAACAACTCAGTATGCTGAAGCACTTGCCAACCTGAGGGGAATGTTTGTACTCTCCCCTTAGCGTTCGCGGGTAAGATTTTTTTTCAGTTTCAAAATAAGCGAAGACAAAATCGTCCACGTCAACTTCAACCGTTCGCCACTGTGCCAGAGGCAACCGAAATTCCGTAAGGAGAAATTATGAGGAAAGTCGCCGGAGGGTTGTCCCTGCTGACGGCGCTCGTCATCTCAGTGTCTGCGGCGCCGCAAAATACCAACGAATCGCCGAAGCGAACGGTGATCGCGTCAACCTATGACGTGAGCAAGGAAGTCACGCTCGAAGGAACCATTCAGAGTCTTGTCAGGCAGCCTGCTCCTGGGGAAATCCCTGGCGCGCGCCTAGTCGTGTCCACCGCGCAGGGAATGGTGGATGCCCACATCGGGAACCGCATGATCACGGGTCCACACGCCGAGTCGTTTGCAGCCGGTCAGGCCGTTAAACTCGTTGGCATCATGACCAAGTTCAACCAGCAAGACGTGTTGCTCGTGCGCACGATCGAGACGGAAAACCGCACGATTACCGTGCGGAATGAGCATGGATTCCTCATGTTTCCTGGTTCTAAGGCAAGTCTTACGGGCGTCGCTTCGACGGGAGGTGTGCGATGAATGGCCGAGCACTCCTTCTTAGCATCGCCATTACTATTTCAATCCTTGTTGCGGGCTGCAGCAGTGGTCCAGGGGTCTCCATTGCAATCACAACACCTCCGCCGGCGAATCTGCCAGCCAGCCTGACGGCCTCGATTGCTGCGACGGTAACGAATGATCCTACAAATTCTGGCGTAGATTGGGGTTGCACTCCGGCCGGCGCATGCGGGACTTTCACCCCGGCTCACACCGCAAGCGGTGCCATGACGGTTTACACGGCGCCAGGAGCCGCTGGGTCTGTGGTAATCACAGCAGCATCCACAAAAAATCCCGCGGTCCATCAGCAAGCAGACGTCACGATAGGGTCAGGGCTCACCATCAACCTCACAACGCCTCCCCCAGCGAACATGGGGGTCAACCTGTCCGCTTCGATCGCCGCAACCGTAACGAATGATCCTGCGAATGCGGGCGTGGATTGGAGTTGTACGCCGGTCGGCACATGCGGGACTTTCACTCCAGCCCACACCGCGAGCGGTGCTCTGACGAGCTACACGGCACCGGGAACCGCCGGGGCTGTGGTAATCACGGCGGCATCCACGACAGAGCCTGCCGTCCATCAGCCGGCCCCCGTCAACATACTCTCCATCCAAATCACAACGCCCCCGCCGGCGAGCTTGCAGGTCAACCTGTCCACTTCGATCGCCGCAACCGTAACGAATGATCCTGCGAATGCGGGCGTGGATTGGAGTTGTACGCCGGTCGGCACATGCGGGACTTTCACTCCAGCCCACACCGCGAGCGGTGCTCAGACGAGTTACATGGCGCCGAGAACCGCTGGTCCAGTGGTAATTACCGCTGCGTCCACAACCGTGCCTGCGTTATTTCAACCGGCCCCAGTCAACATCACGCCGATTGCCACGGCTGGAGATCTCAGCGGCACCTACACTTTCTTCGCCAATGGCACCGACAACGCAGGAAACCCGATTAGCGTTGCCGGCAGCATCGTTTTGGATGGTGCGGCAATCACGGGCGAGGAAGATTATTTCAATGCGGGCACTGGCACTGTCTGTCCCGCAGAGGCTATTACATCGGGCTCGATAAGTGTTGGAAGCGACGGGCGCGGCTCGCTCACGTTGAATCCAACGGCCTGCGCCCCGACCGCAACCTATAGCATCACCGTAGTCAACAACAAACACATCCTTATTTCGGAATTTGATGCGACTGCTACCGCCAATGGCTCGCTCGATCTCCAGACAGCGCCAATCTCAGTACCGTCTGGAGGCAACGCGTTCGCGTTGTTCGATGCCTTCGATTTTTACGCCCTGGGAGGTGTTTTGACCTCGGACGGAACAAAGATTACGGCTAGCACGGTGGACGATGATATCGACACGGGCGCCGGGGGTGTCCCAACTTACGGCTTCTCGCTGACGTGCCCATGTGCGATTACCGCGCCCGACCCAGCTGGCCGGGGGACGATTACTCTTGAGGATGCTTCCACTACCTTCGGCCCGGTTCATCTCGCGTATTACGTTGTCGGTCCCGAAGCGTTCTACCTGATCGAGTATGACAACAACGTCTACTTGTCTGGCGCTATGTACGGCCAAGGCGCAGGGGGCTTCTCAGCCGCTAGCCTAGGCAAGGCGTTTGTATTTGGTCAGTCGGGAGTAGCAAGTTCTACCTTCGCTGTTTATGCGGCGGCTGGGCAGTTCACTGGCGATGGGACCTCAAAGCTATCGGGAGGCGTGGCTGACGTCAATCTAGGCGACGGCGCGCCAGTGCAGGCTGGTTCGCTTGCGGGTTCCAGCTATTCCGTGAGTGCCAATGGCTACGGCTCAATAACGTTGTCTGGGGCAAACACGGATGGACTTGCCAATTTTGGGATCTACCTGGTTGATCCAGCGATCAATGTTACCGATCCCAACAATGCATCTGGCGGAGGTGGCGCGGTGATGTTGGACCTCGACACCAACGCTATCGGCATCGGGATCGTCGTGCCGCAAACCGCGGGCGCTACCTTCACCGGCAACTATGCGTTTGGCCAGAACGGATTCTTCTCGACGACCCCACCCGCACCAGCCGCGATAATCGCGTACGGTCTTATCGGGCAGATCGTTTCGAGTGGCACTTCGTTTACGGGCCTCGCTGACTACAATCAGCTCACGATCAGCCAATCCCCCGCTGTTACCGTTACCGGCTCCTATACGGCGGATGCGGCCAACCCAGGGCGAGCGAAGGCTCAGGTCACGATCGCGGGTGCAGCGTCGCCGAACAACATCACCACCTACCAAGCAAGCAATGGGCTGTTGTTGGATGTGGACGTCGATGCAACAAACGTCGCGCTTGGTATCACTGAACAACAACAGTAACGTGAACCTCAGCCTCGTGGTGCGACCAATCGCTCAGTCGCGCCACGGATGGTCCAGTTAGGGGGGAACCTTCTCTTAGCCTGCTCGCACAGGGTCTCGGGACACGCGCAAAAGCTTCAAGTTGAAAGGCACAAAGCTCATTTGCGTCCTAGGACGAAGAGCTCCCTGTCCCTGCGTTTGGGCCGCGTACCACGTACTTTTCTTTTTTCGGGATATCTTCTAAAGGCGTCCAACCTCAGCGTAGTATCATGCCTTCCAAGCATCGTCACATTACAGCGTACTTCTTGGGAGGTCGGATGAAGAAGCTCGCGGTGGTTTGCGGTTTGCTCGCGCTGTTTGTCATACCCGCGCTCGCCCCGCTCGTGGCGCAGGATCAGCAACCACAGTCCGAGCAGAACCAAGCGCCGTCCGAGGAGACAAAGCCGGCCAAGCCGAAGCGAAAGTACACGGCATCGAAATACGAACTCTCCGGGGGCTGGGCCTTTCGCACCTATTACGCCCCGAGCCTAACCACACTGGATACGAACGGATGGTACGCTTCGTTTGATTACAATCGATTGACCTGGCTTGGTATCGTCGGGGAAGCTGTCGGCACGGGCTACAACCAAGGGGGCTTGAACGGCAAGACAAAGATTTACACATTTATGGCAGGCCCTCAGATCTATCCTCTTCGCCACCGGAAGCTCACGCCGTTCGGGCATTTTCTCTACGGACTTGGGTATTATCGACAGTCCATCTCCCCTTATGGGGGCTATATGGGAAACACGATCGAATACACGGCCGGCGCATGGGAGGCGGGCGGCGGTGTGGACTTGGCACTGAAAAACGAGCGCTGGGGCGTTCGCCTCGTGCAGGTAGATTGGACCAGCGCAAACTTTCTTCCCAATACGACGACCTACACCAACCGCGGCTTGTTGCGCTTCTCGGTCGGCGTCGTCTACCATTTCGGCAAACGCTAACCAGAATCCTCGGCCGTTGGACCCGGGCCGCACCAGGCGCGAGGAATGTTTCCAAAAAAAACCAGAATATTCTTGCGCAGGGGCAAAGGCCCATAGCAGATTAGCGCCGTAATGGAAATTGCTCTCGCAAGTGCGACGCGCCGCTGGGGCCTCGTGGTGCTCTCGCTTCTAACCGCCGCCGTTCTCATTCCTCAGGCATGCGTGCTGTGGCTTGCGCACTATCGGCTGGATTCCGAGCAAGTCGATGTGATGGAACGCGGGGCGAAGCTGACTCCCGGTGACGCGGCCGGGTGGGATCGCGTGGGGCGTCTGCGCGAGTATGACCTTCTGCATCCGGATCTACCCGAGGCCATCGCGGATTATCAGAAGGCGGTTCGCGATGAACCGCGGTCGGCCCATTACTGGATGGATTTAGCGGGTGCGTACGAGGCCGCTGGCGACGATGCGCGCGCGCAGGACGCGTTTGCGCATGCGAAGGCGGTCTATCCGGCATCCGGGGAGGTCGCCTTCCACTACGGAAATTTTCTCTTGCGTCAAGAGAAATACACCGAGGCGTTTGAGGAACTACGCCAGGCCGTTCGCGCCGATCCGACCCTGCTTCCGCTTGCGATTTCTCGCACCTGGAGATCGACGAAGGACGTAAGCCTGCTTCTCAACCAAGTCCTGCCCGCGAATGCAGCTGCCTACCTGCAGGCCATCGATTTTTTTTCTTCGTCGGGCCAAGCAGAGCCGGCGTTGGTCATCTGGCAGCGCCTCGTGGTGCTGGGTCAGCCATTTGATCTCGCTCAGTCGTTTCCCTTCATCGATGAGCTGATTCGCGAGGACCGCGCCGCGGACGCGCGCCACGTGTGGCGCGAGGCTTTGGCAGCTGCCAGATTGCCCCACGACGCTCCCCTGAACAACTCGCTCATCTGGAATGGCGATTTTTCGAGAAACTTTTTGAATGGTGGCTTGGACTGGCGGTGGAGTGATGTCCTCGGCGCGAACTTTAGTTTTGATTCTGCGCCTCGCGGAAACGGATCTCGCGCCGTGAGGCTTGATTTCACCGGAGGAAGCAATGTCGCCTTAGCCGCGCCGGCCGAGTATGTGCCGGTTGAACCCGGCCGGGGCTATCACTTCCACTCGCTCATGCGCACCGACGGCATCACCACAGAAAGCGGGATGCAGTTCTTGATTGTGGATCCAAATCACGGTGGCGCTGTAACGGTTATGACCGAGGGTCTCAACGGTTCTCACGACTGGACGTCGGTGGAAACCGAGGTAACGACCCCTTTGCAAACACACTTTCTGCTGGTCCGACTGATACGCGATCCGAGCCGGCTTTTTGACAACAAACTCGCTGGAACGGTTTGGATCGCGGACGTAGCGCTCCTACCTTCGGACTCTCAAGCGGGAACACCGCCTCGATGAGCCTCCTTCGAGTGGGGCTGTGTTTGCTGCTGGCCGGCTCGGTGCTCGCCTTCGGCGGCGTGGAAGTGTGGGCGCAATCTCCGATCGAAATCGGAGCCGCAGCGCTATTCGTTTTCTGGGCGGTCCTGACC
>CAYOXF010000048.1:0-29788 GCA_964407845.1 uncultured Acidobacteriaceae bacterium
TTTGGTAGGGGCGGTGGGGATCGAACCCACGACCTTCGGCTTAAAAGGCCGCTGCTCTACCACTGAGCTACGCCCCTAAGGTTCCTAGTTTGTGTAAGTAACAGATTTCGGCGCACATGTGCTATTCACCAAGCGCGCCACGTCCTCATGCAATTCATTCGGAGCCAGATGTGTATAGCGCATCGTTATAGTACCTTCTGAGTCCAATCGATCATCTCATATGTCGCGTCGTACTGACTACCCAGCCGCAAGCCTGGATTTGCGGATATAGTTTCGGGCGATTTCGGAGAAGCACTCGTGCGGCTTCCGGTACAGCCGCTGGAGGGGGGCCTCGCACATCAGCCAAATCGCACGGCGGAGTTCCCGCTTGATGCGGTGAATCTCACGAATCGCGTCCGGCCCTGGGTGGTGAAGATCTCGCCCTCCAGGGGCTCGAGCCGGTCCCCGAACTGCCCGAGGATTGGGGAGACGTGTCACCATGGCGTCGATCAGCGTTTAGGCAAGGAAGCTTGCGTCGGCCCGGCGCAGCTACGAGGCGAGCGATTCGAGGCGGCGAAGTTGTTCGTCACTGCCGATGACGATGAGACAGTCGTTCGCTTGTATCACAGATTCGGACGGAGGATTAAAGGTCATCTTACCGTCGGGATTGCGGAGGGCGAGCACGATGACGCCCGCCTGTCGGGGAATCTCAGGATCTCCTAACTGTTTCCCAACCAGATTCGACCTCTCCGCAACCTTCACCTCGCCGATTTCAAAGTCCATGCGCTCTTTGCCAAAAGCCGCGTCCACAAAATCGAGAACGTTGGGGCGCAGCAGGAGCTGCGCCATGCGATGGCCGATGAAGTGATACGGTGAAAGGACTTCCGAAGCACCAGCACGCAACAGTTTGGAGGTAGCTTCTTCTTCGCTCGCACGCGCAAGGATTTTCAAATCGGAGCGGAGTCCGCGAGCGGTGAGAACAATGTAGATATTCTCAGCATCGGAGGCCACCGCCGAAACAAAACCCTTCGCCGTGTCGATCCGGGCCTTACGGAGATTCTCCTCGGTTGATGCGTTTCCAATAATGACCGGAATCTTTTCTTCTTCGGCCCAGCGGGCGCGTACCGCGTCTTTCTCAATGATCACACAAGTGTGGCCGCTGGCGCGGAGTTGGCGGGCCACGGTGCGTCCCACGCGGCCCGCGCCGCAAATGATATAGTGGCCGGAAAGTCTAGAAATTTCGCGTTCCATGCGGCGCCGACCGAGAGCCTTGGCAAATTCGAATTCTAGCAGCGCCTGTGAAACCGTGGCAATCGCGAAACCTACTGCAGTAATCGAGCAAATGATCAGAAACGAATTGAAGATGCGGGCGGTGTGAGTGAGGGGCGCGATCTCTCCGTAGCCAAGCGAGGTCATCGTGGTAAGAGTCATGTAGAAACCATCGAACCAGGACCATCTCTCGAGGATGTGGAATCCCGTTGTTCCAGCCAGCAGAATTAAGGCGAGAACGATCAGCGCCAACTCGATACGGTGGCGAGTGCTCATGCGAAGAATAAGCGCGGGGAATCGTGTGCTGGCGGAGAAGAATTGTCAACAAAGAAGCGCGCCAGTCAATCTATGCACCGCAGTCAAAACGGCGGCTGTCGATCCGCTGTGCGCGGATTCAAAACAAGTGTCTGAACAAAATTATGAAAACAATCGACAGTAGTATGGCGGGATTCCGGCGATAAGCCCGGCCCGCCCATCGCAGATCACGAAATGGAAAAGGTTGTCCGCGCGCATCCCAGGCCGGCGGCGATTTCTCCCTTGGGTTGATGCCCCTGCCCTAGCGGCCTAGTCTGCAGCGGGTCCTTCCGTCAGTTTGGTAACTCCACGGCCGCGCTTTCGCTTCCAGACGTAGTCCTTGCGCAGTTTTTCCTGATGCTTCTTCAACTGATTCTCGAGCTCGGCGAAGGCCGCCTTGGCGCTCGTACGCGCGTCCGCCGCCGATCCCGTGGCATGGAGCGTTCCGGTCGGAAGAGCAAGATTTACAGATAAGCTGTATTCGGTCCTACGAGGCAGTTTTTCAAGCGTGGTGTGAAGCTGGATCAAATCAGGAGCATACCGTTTCAGCCAGCGGTTCAGTTTCTCCACGTGGCGTGCGCACTCCTGTTCGACGGGCTCGCGAAACCTGGCTTCAATGTTGCAGAATGTAACTTTCATGGACAACCTTCCGATAGCAAAATCAAACACTCATACAGGCAATTTCAGAGTAGCTCCCCCCGCAGCCCTATGCAAACCAACGCGAACGTGCGACGGCGCTCACACAAATTGACAGACTCTCCACGGGCATCATACCTTCTTGAAGATGCTCAGGCGCCTATCACAAGATGCCAAGTCGGAGCCTCAACGCCCAAAAGCCGGCCGGGTGCTCATCGGGCCGGCCGGCTGGTCGTATCCAGACTGGAACGGCATTGTCTATCCGTCCCACCGCCCTCACGGATTCCATGAAGCCAGCTATCTTGCCGAATATTTCGACACGATCGAGATCAACACCTCGTTTTACAGCCCCCTGCACCCCGAGCATGCTGCCCAATGGATCGAGCGTGTTTCGGCCAATCCGCGCTTCGTCTTCACGGCTAAGCTGTGGCAAAAACTGACGCACGAAGACGACGCCACGGCTGCCGATGAGCTCGCTGTTCGCGCCGGTTTCGATGTTCTCCGCAACGCCGGACGACTGGGCGCACTGCTGCTTCAATTTCCCTTTTCCTTTCACAACACGCCATCAAATCTGGCGCGCATGAAGCAGCTTCTTGCTTCGTTTAGCGATTATCCGCTGGTTGTGGAGGTGCGCCATTCCTCGTGGGCACATCCGGAGTTCTACGAGTTCCTTCACGAGCAAGGCGTCGGCATCTGCAACATCGACCAGCCGCTTATCGGCCGTGCCATTAGGCCCGATGAGAGCGCTACCTCCCGGCTCGGTTATGTGCGACTGCACGGCCGTCGCGCCGACACGTGGTTTAGCGACGATCCTGCGCTCCCTCGCCACGAACGCTACAATTATCTCTATTCAGAACGCGAGCTCGAGCCTTGGGCACGTCGGATTCGCCTGATTTCCGCAAAAACGGAGACCACCTTCGTGATCGCGAACAATCATTTCGAAGGCAAGGGAGTCGTGAACGCGCTGCAACTGATCCATATCCTCAGCGGCAACAAAGTAAAGGTCCCAGAGTCGCTGCGACACCGCTATCCCCTGCTCGAATCGATCGCCGATGCACCGTCGCAGGAGCCGACACTGTTTCCGATTCCCCCTCCCTGACTCACCTGTGGCAACACAGCCTTGGATCTGGCCGGGAGGTCGCTTCGGCAAAAAGTGGCTTCTTGGGATGTCGTCCGAGGGCACGCCTACTTCTTGAAGAGGTCCTCGAAGGCTCTGCGCGCATCGGTCGGTCTAGAAGCGCTCGGCGCCGCCGGGGTATTCTTCGCATAGTTCACCGGGGATGTGTCCTTTTCGACGGTCACCCGGAACTCAAAGAACTTGCAGCTGTTCTTAGCGTCCTTCTTCGCAATGCGCTCGGGAATCGGTTGTGTGCACTCGAACTGCCTGCTGGTATCGAAGTGAACACATTGCTTGCAGCAGTGTAGCTCGAACTGGCACCGAGGGCATTGGCCGTTCGGGTCAAAACCCGGCGCAAGCACGGCGCCGCAATTCGAGCAGCGCGCCCGCGTCACCGTCCCGACCATGCGAGGAGTGCGCGGACCGAGCAGATCCTGCTTCGGACGCGGCTCGGCTGGCCGTTCGGATCTTTCGGCGCGCTCGCGCTTTTTTTCGTCGCCATCGCGGTCGCGATAGCCCTTCTGCTTATACTTCCGCTCCATGGAAAAACCTCCGGGGGTTACGTCAATCATAACCCGGAATTTGTAAAATTCATCCTGAACTTCTGGACTACAACGCAACGCGGCCCTTCAGCCGATTCGCTCAACCGTTTCGTCGCCGCGCCCAGAATCCCGATAGGCCTTCGGCAGGCAAGTCCGGCTGCAACACACTCCGTGGCCGGCCCAAGGCCGCCAGCACCGCCTCGGCCGCCAGATAGCCGCTACGGACCGCTCCCTCCATCGTGGATGGCCAGCCCGTGCGCGTCCAATCGCCGGCCAGAAACAGATTCTTCACGCCCACGTCTTGAGCGGGACGGAAACGATCCACGCCTGGCTCGGGAGAAAATGTCGCCGCAACCTCCTTGATCACGGTGGCCTTTTCGAGCCGCGCCTCACGGGTGGCCGGCAGGACATCCGCAAGTTCTGCGCGACAAAGATCGATAATCTCCTTCCGCGCGAGCGGAACCAGGTCATAGGAGGCGCTGATCACAAGCTGCAGGTATTGACCTCCTATAGCTGGCGCGTCCCCATCGCCGCTTGCCTTCGTTGCCGAAAGCAACGACTTATTGAAAATCCACTGCGTCTTATGGTCGAGTAGCATCAAGAAAGGCTCGTTCATTACCCTCCTGTCGAACCACATGTGAACGCCGGTAATCGGCGAAGTTCGAATGTGCTTTAACCCTTCGAGGGGGCCTCCAGACCCTCCAAGCTCGTTCGGGAGAAGCTCGAGCAGTGCGGTGTGCGGCACTGCAGCGATGCAAAGCTGTGCCGTTAGTTCGGAGCCGTCGTCCATCACCGCCGAAGTGAATGCGCCGTGGCACAGTCGAATCTCCCGAACCCCTCGACGAAGCTGCACGCTACCTCCTCGACGCGCGATCACATCGCGGCAGCCCTCGTACAGCGCGGCCAGTGGTACGGACGGAATGCCAATGCGGTAGCCGCCCCGGCTCCCAAGAAACCCCTTCCAGAAAACGTCAATTCCGTACTGCGCCGCCGTGCGAGCGAGCTCCTCGTCCAGAGCACTCACAAGCACCACCCGCCAGAACCGCTCAATCGCAGCAGGTGGTTGTCTGACCTGGTGCAGCCAATCGAGCATCGACATGGATTCGATGCCCTTCGGCCGCCCCCCCGACCATGCGATGGCTAGCAACGCCTTGGCGATGGCCCGCTTATCCGCGAAACTCAGGGAGCCGAAACCCGCAAATGACGGCGCCATGTGAAGAGGCGCGGGTAGTGGCGACGCCTGGATCGTCGAACGGCGCCCGTCACGGTCCACAAAGTAGAGCCGATCGTAAAATCGGATGCTTTCAGCTGCTCCCACCTTGCGGTAGAAGTCCGCCAGGTTCGTACAACAAGCAAGCGTAACGTGCTGGCAATTATCCACTTCGCTGCCATCGGGCAGTGTGTAAGAAGTGGCGCGCCCACCGAGGTGCGGCCGCTTTTCAAGCAAGCCAACCTGTAGGCCCGCTTCAGCCAGCGCGACGGCGGAGGCCAGACCCGCTAATCCGCCACCGATCACCAGCACGCTTTCTGAGGGCATCCGTCTTCCGCCAGCCTGCGATCCCCGCCACGAGGTATTGAATTTTTTCCGCACTCGAAAGCGAGATGCGCGAGGAAAAAACGTCGTAGCCGCGCTCCTCAATCCGCGCGAGCAAGCTGCTATAGGTGCGGACCAAAACCCAAAGCGTGGCGCGGCTGTCCGCATCCACCTCCTGGACGAGCGGCGCACCTTCCTCATAGAGGCGCCAGGCACGGGCCCCCTCAAACTCTAAAAGCCGTTCTAACTGAGGGGTTCGCGGACCGCCCAGGTTCTCGGACTTCAGTCCAAACCTCTCGAGGTCCTCCTGCGGCACGTACACCCGACCCATTTCGAAGTCGGTGCGCACGTCGCGGATGATGTTCGTAAGCTGGAAGGCAAGGCCTAGTCGTTCGGCGAGATCCGGCGCGCGTGGATTGCGGAATCCGAAGACGTGCAGACAAGTCAATCCCACCGTACCCGCCACACGATAGCAGTATTCGGAAAGGCGGTCGAACGTAGCGTAAGAAGTGACCGTCAGGTCCATTTCTGCGCCCAGAATTAAATCGTGGAAGTAGCGCGTCGGGATCTGGAACCGAGCGATCGTATCGGCCAGAGCCGGCAGAATCACGTGGCCAGTGGTGTTCCCAGCGTCGGCTTCATCCAGCAGGGCGCGCCAGCGGGCAAGACCTCGGCGCTTCGACTCGAGACTACCTGGCTCATCCGACACGTTGTCAACCAGACGCATGAAAGCGTAGAGGGCGCAAAGGGCGTTGCGTTTGTCCTTGGGCAGACCGTAAAACGCGAGATAGAAATTGCTGTGCGCGGCCCGCGCAATACGGTTCGACTCCCGATACGAGCGATCGATCGAAAGCGATATGGGGCTTGAGGAGGCTTCGCTCGTGGGCCTGGCCCCATCCTTGCTGCTGACCAAGGTGCTTGTTCGCTCGTGGGAAACTGAGTTTCCTACAAGCTTCCCGACGACGGCCCGCCCAAGCAAGCCCAGCTTGGTTCGTTTCGTCAGCACCGGACGGTTGCTGAGCGTGTTGTAACCGGAAGCTTCGACCGCGTCCAGGATGGCCATTCCGCCACGGCTGAACAGCTCGATATCCGTGCGCAGGGACGGGTCGACAGAAGGGGCGAGCGGCAGACCGGCGACAAACAATTCGCGGGTGCGCCCAATCAAATCCTTCATTAACGCGACATACCGGGCGGAGAAACGCCGGGCGACAATGTCCTCTTCGGCCAACCCGTGCGCGCCCAACACACTGAGGGGAATGTAAATGCGACCCTTGTCGAGGTCGCGCGAAACGTCTTGCCAGAAATTCGCGAGCTGCAGAGCCGTGCAGGTGCAGTCGGAAAGTCGCTGCCTCTGCTCGTCTCGATAGCCGCAAACGTAAAGGACCAAGCGCCCCACGGGATTTGCCGAATAGACGCAGTAGTCGAGGAGGTCCTCCCAACTCGCGTAACGGCAGACGACCTGGTCCTGCCGGAAAGCGCGCAGGAGATCGGCAAACGGCTGAATCGGTATGTCCCGAGCTCGAATCGTTTCCTGAAGCGCGATCAGAACCGGATGCAAAGGGCGGCCACCGGGGGTGTAGATCAACCGCAGCTCGGCGTCCCATGCATCGAGCAGCCGCAGCGCTCGAGCGCGATCGGGGATCTCGTCCCCGAGGTCGTCCGACCAACGGCAGTAGGCGTAGACATTGTAGAAATGCTGGTGCAGGTGGCGCGGTAAAAGCCAGGAGGCTAAATGGAAGTTTTCATAGTGGTGCGTGGCGAGCCAGCGGGTATAGCGCTGGGCTTGTTCATCGCTCGAACCTTCTGGTGGCAAGTTGCGCGCGATTTCAAGTTCTGGCGTTGGTTCCATCTTGCTGGGTGGACCTCGCAACAGGCCCCGATTCGTTTTTCCCGGTCCGGGTGCCGCGGAACAACTCCCCGGGCCTCCCCCCGCTTCTCCCCAACTACTTGCCGAGTGGCGCTCCCGAACACGTTATCGACGAGCGGCAAAATCGAGCGGGTTGTAGGTACAAACAAGTCGCGCAGCAAACAAAGCGCGATCAGGGGATCACGGCCGTTTTTAGCTCACCGTTGCTGCGATTCTTCATGTGCTGGAATACCTCGGGAAGTTCCGCGAGCGGCACCTCGCCGGTAATGAAATCGCGGGCGCGAATCTCGCCGCGGACAATCGTATCGAGCGCCTCGCGGATAAACTGTGGCGTATGGTGGAACGTGGACTTGATCGTGATTTCCGAATAGTGCAGGGTCGCGGGGTCGATCTTCACCTGCGTGCCTCGGGGGCAACCGCCAAAGAGGTTGACCGTTCCGCCCTTGCGCACCATCTGAAGAGCCCATTGCCAGGTTTCGGCACGCCCTACGGCTTCGATCACGGAGTCCGCGCCCCGCCCGGCGTCGGTCAGTCGGCGTACCAGCGCGACAGGATTTTCGATCTCGGAAACATCGAAGGCAGCGACAGCGCCCGATCGCTCAGCCGCACGAATCTGACTAGCGCGCTTGCCGACCGCAATGACCCGCACATGCCTTGCCGAGAGAATGCGGATGAACTTCAACCCAATCGGGCCGCAGCCGATGACGACGGTCGTCTCACCGGGTTGGATGCCCGTTTCGTGAATACCCCGCAGCACGCAAGCGAGCGGCTCCACCATCGCGGCGTCTAGGAACGACACAGTCTCTGGAATTTCCAGCATGTTCTCACGAACAATTCTGCCAGGGATGCGGATGTATTCGGCGTAGGCGCCGTTATTAAACAGCAAATCTTCGCAGAGGTTCGGCTGACCTTTCCGACAATAGAAGCAGCGGTTGCAAGGAGCAGAATTCGACGGGACTACGCGCATTCCTTTGTGGACGCCACCGTTGACGGCTCTGCCCTTCTCTTCCACGACTCCCGAGAGCTCGTGGCCAAAAAGTGCGGGCGGCTGAATCATCCGCGGGTGAAATCCCTGCCGCCAGACCTTCAGATCCGTCCCACAGGTGAGCGCCACCTGCACGCGCACCAGTACGTCGTCTTCGCCGAGGCGGGGAATATCGACACGCTCGATCTTGACGTCTTCGCAGCCGTACAGGACGGCCGCCGTCATATGTCCGTTTCTCTTGGTCCGGTTCATTCGTGTGTGATGACAACCTTCAGAGTATCGTGTTTTGGGTGCGCCGCCAACTCCAACGCTTCGGCAATGCGCTGAAGCGGAAACCGGTGAGAAATCACCTCTCGAACCGGCAATCGATGGCGAAAGACGAGGTCCGCCGATTCGGCCTGCTCGTCAATCGACGCGCTGTAGCTTCCAAGGATTTCTTTCTCATCCACGCCCACGGCCGCAGCCGGAAACTCCAACTTCAGCACGGGATCGTTGTGAGCGAACAACAGGACGCGGCCGCCCGGACGCGCGATGGCCAGCGCCTCGGGCACGAGCGCAGGGTTCGGCGCAGCCAGCAGAACCGCATCCGCCCCGCGGCCATGGGTCCGCTTGCGGGTCTCGACGACAAGGTCGGACACAGTCGGATCAAAGGATTCGGCCGCACCGAAGCGCACGCTGGCCGCGCGACGACCGGACAGGGGGTCGCTCGTGTAGACGGTGGCCCCCTCGTTTCTTGCAAGCAGCGTGAGGAGCATTCCGATCGGGCCTTGCCCCACCACCAGAATCGTTTCGCCCGCCGCGACGCGAGCCTTGCGCACCGCCTTGAGGGAGGTATTCACGGGCTCGACAAACGTAGCCTCTTCAAAGCTCACATCCGAAGGCAGCGCGATCATCCCGCGCTCGACGATCCACGGCATCGCGCGAACGTACTCCGCAAAGCCGCCTCCATTGGGATCGAAACCTGCAGTCAATCCCGTTTTCTTGTAGCTGGCACACTGCGAGAAGAGTCTTTTCTCGCAGTAGAAGCAAGCGCCGCACGGAATGTGATGGAAGCTAACGACGCGGTCCCCGGGCTTGAACCTACCGACGCCCCGTCCAACCTTGACGACCGTACCGGCCAATTCGTGGCCGAGAATCTGAGGCGGCGCAATAAACCCGTGATGGATCTTCTTGATATCGGTTCCGCAGATGCCGCACGCAGCCACGCGGAACAGTACTTCGCCTTCGCCAATTTCGGGAATGGGGACATGTTCGACGACCACACGCCCTTCACCGCGGTAAACCCCGGCGCGCATGAAGCCGCTCTGATCGCAGTCCTCGTCGCGTCCGATTTGAATCGCAGTATTACTCATACGTTGCTGTCACGGCGGCCTGAGCCTCGAGATTTCTCGCTCGTTCTGCGACAACGGCTACGTAGCGGTCGAGAAACCGTGCCAACGACTCGGCGGCGCGCCTGCTTCGTTGACCTAGATTCACCAGACCGGGTAACGACCCGGGATGGAGCACCACCTGACCCACGACGCGCGGAACGCTGAGTTGACCGCGATCGTCAAGAATTTGATTCATATCTAGAGGCAGCTCTTCGTCCACCGTATCGCTCACCGCTCGAATGGCCGCTGCCGGAATCCCGTACTCTGCGCACTTGCGCAAAATCTCAAAGCTCTCCATATCCACGGCATCTGCTTGGCGTCCCAGGCGACGCTTTTCTTCCGCGCGCACAATTACATGCTCTGCCGTGAAGAAACATCCAACCGGCGTTGCGCCGAGCTCGGAGGCAAACGAGAGCAACGGAGCGCTGCCCTCGAGCAAGCTGTCTGCGGGCGAAGGCCCGAGTCCCACCGATACGCTGGCTGCCGCCAGCACTTGACCGATCTCGTATTCAGGACGCAGGGCTCCGGCAACTCCGGACGAAATACAAAACTTGAGCGATTCCCGTTGGGCTTCAAGCACTCGCGAAACGGCGAGCGCCGCCTGCCTGCGACCAACGCCGGTCAGGGCGACGTCAATTCCCGCTCCGCCCACCTCGGCGGTGTAGATATCCGTCTCGCCCCACGTGCCTCGGCGAAACTCGCGTATCCTGCGCCACGGAGCGAATTCGGCTTCGAGCGCAAATGTGACAAGAATTCTCACGACTTCTCGCTAGGCTGCCTTTGCCCGCACAACGGCTTTGGCACGAGCCTGACCACGGACATAGCCATGCTCTTCATACCAGCGGACGGCAGCCGCCAGAGCAGGTTCGACCTGGCCTGGGTTGTACCCCAGCTCTCGCGCCGCTTTGTCGCTCGTGACAAACATCCGGTGGCGGGACATCTTCACGCCCTCGACCGGAATCTGCGGCTCGCGACCTGTGAGACGCGCGACGAACTGGTCGAGGTAGCCGGCAGCGAGGGCTACCCCGTGTGGCAAGCGCAGGCGCGGGGCCCGACGCCGGGCCATCGGCGCGAGCGCGCCCAAGATTTCCTTCAGCGTCATGTTGCGAGCGCCGAGAATATAGCGCTCCCCGATGCGGCCGCGTTCGGCGGCGAGCAGGTGTCCCGCGGCGACGTCCTCTACACCAACGACATTGAGTCCCGTGTCCACATAGGCGGGCATCCGTCCGTTTAGGAAATCGACGATGATGCGGCCCGTCGGCGTCGGCTTCCAATCCCCTGGGCCGACTGGCGCTGTGGGGTTCACGATCACCACGGGCACGCCCGCCGCCGCGGCCTTCCTCGCTTCCAGCTCGGCCAGGAATTTCGAACGCTTATAGTGACCGATCATCTGATCGAGGTTCGCCCGGGATCCCTCGTTTGGAAATGCCCCACCGTGGCTGGGCACCGCAATGGTTGCGACTGTGCTCGTATATACGATGCGCTCCACACCCAACCTGGCCGCGATCTCGAGCAAGCGGCGTGTGCCCCCGACGTTCGTTTCATAGATTTCATCCGGATGGCGCGTCCAGAGACGGTAATCGGCAGCTACATGAAAAATGCGCCCCACGCCACGCATGGCGCGGTCCAACGAATCGGCGTCACAAAGATCCCCTTCCACATATTCGACGGCGAGTCCGTTGAGCGCCTGTAGATTACTCGACCGGCGGATCAGGACGCGCACGCGATTGCCAGCCGCAAGAAGTTGGCGCGCCACGTGACTTCCGACAAACCCGGTAGCGCCCGTAACGAGCGTGGTCATAAAATGCGAAAAGCCTCTTTATCCTGTCCTGCCGTGGGAGGAACGGCCACGGCGGAAGACGTGTAGGCGCCGTTTCCGTTCAGGTGGCCATTGCCGTTCGTTTTCGAATTGGACGCCGAGGGCCGATCTTTCAAAACGCCACCCATCTTGCCCGAAAGAGTCCAACTCAGAAGTTTCCACGTATCACCGAATTTCTTGTTGCCGCCCAAAACAGAAGAGGCCTCGTAGCCAACATGAACCATGCAGTCCGCACAGCGAGGGTCACGGCCACGACCGTACTTCTCCCACGGCGTCTTTTCCATCAGATCGTGGAAACGCTCATGGTGGGCATCGGTCATCAGGTAGCACGGGCCCTTCCAGCCGCGCGGGTTATACGTGGGATTGCCCCAGGCTGTACACATCAGTTCACGCTCGCCGCGCAGGTACTCCATATAGACAGGCGTGGTCATGATGTTGTAGCGCTCCAGAAGCGAGCTGGCTTGTACGAATTTCCGTCGGATTTCTTCGCGCGACATGAAGATGTCTTTCGTATCCACCGCCGCATAGGAATACGCGGGCGAGATCATGTGGCCATCCACGCCGAGCGTCTGCAAATACTCAAAAAGCTCGTCGATTTCCTCGATATCCGTCTCTTTGTAGATCGTGGTGTTCGAAGTGACCAGGAAACCTGCCGCTTTGGCCGCCTGGATCCCCTCCACCGCTTCCCGGAACACCCCATCGCGCTCGACGCAGATGTCGTGCGTCTTTTCGAGGCCGTCAAGATGGACATTGAAGAAGAAACGTGACGTCGGAGTGAAATCCTTCAGCCGCTTACGGATGAAAATGCCATTGGTACAAAGGTAGATGTGCTTTCTGCGCGCCAGAATCTCGCTCGTCAGCCGGCCAATCTCGGGATACATCAAAGGTTCGCCGCCACAGATCGAGACGATCGGCGCACCGCACTCATCGACAGCGCGAAGGCACTGGTCGACGGTGAGCATCTCGCCGATGGTTGATTTGTACTCTCGAATGCGGCCACAGCCCGTGCACGTCAGATTGCAGGTATGGAGCGGCTCGAGCATCATGGTGAGCGGAAACCTCTTCTCGCCATTCAGGCCTTTGCGGACCAAGTAGCCGGCCATGCTGGTCATCAAGCTGACAGGAGTTCTCATCCACTACCCTCCATACCCGTTGGGATGCTCGATTGTGCCTAGAGGAATCTGAGCGCCGATAAATCTCCGGCGGCCGTGACGAAGATTATCGTAACGCGCTAACGCATAGAGCGGGAAGGAATTTCGATACAAGTGGTATTTGAGATAGAACACACGGGGGAAACCGGTGCCGGTAAAGGCATCTTCGTCCCAGGTGCCGTCCTCGTTTTGATGGGAAATCAGCCAATCGACAGCGCGCTCGACGGCGGGATCAGCCGGACCGAGAGTGGCGAGAAGACCAATCAACCCCCACGCAGTTTGTGACGCAGTGCTCTTCCCCTCTGCCTTGCGGGCCGGATCGTAATAAGAGAGGATCGTTTCCCCGAAGCCACCGTCCGGATTCTGCACGCGAACAAGCCAATCGGCGGCGCGCTCGCTCTGTGCGGAAGATCCGAAACCTACTGCCTCGAGAGCGCGCAGGACCCCGCTCGTGCCATATATGTAATTCACGCCCCAGCGGCCGAACCACGAGCCATCCTGTTCTTGTTCGCGCTTCAGATACTCATGAGCGCGTGCCACGATGGGATGGGTCACCGGCCAACCCATGTGGCCTAGACACTCCAAAGCGCGAGCGGTCACGTCGGCCGTCGAAGGGTCAAGCATCGCGTTGTGATCGGCAAACGGGATGTGGTTCAGAAAATCGAGGGTGTTTTCGTGATCGAAGGCACCCCAGCCGCCATCGCGATTTTGCATGCTCACAAGCCATGCCAGCCCGCGCTGCATCGCCGTGCGCAAAGGCACTGGGTTCGGATCGGACACACGGCTGAGAGCCATGAGGACGAACGCGGTGTCATCGACATCGGGATAAAAATCATTGCGGAACTCGAATGCCCATCCGCCTGGCTCCGCCTTGTGGTTCTTAACTTGCCAATCACCCGGCCCAAGGATTTGATTCTGGACGAGCCACCGCGAGGCAGACAGAAGCGATGAGTGCGATGGATCGAGTCCTGCTTCCTCAAGCGAAACCATGGCGATGGCCGTATCCCAAAGCGGCGAGATACAGGGCTGGACACGGAGGGAGCCTTTTTCCTCGATCTCATAGCGCTCGAGAAAACCGATCTCCCGCGCCAGCAGCGGGTCCGTCGTGTCACCGCGCTCAGCAAACAGTGCGAAAACGGAATTCATCATGGCGGGATAAATCGTTCCAAGGCCCTCGCTCCGCTCTAGTCGCTCATGCATCCACTGGCGGGCTCGGGCGAGCGCGATGCGGCGAAACGGCTTCCACGGCAGTCGGTTGTAAAGTTTTACGCAGCGGTCGAGCCCCAGGAAGAAGTTCTTCCAGCAAACGAGTCGCCTATCCCACTGTAGCGACGGCGGCTGAGCGCCGCGTTCCAGGAAAAGCTCGTCGACACTGATATCGTCAGACAGGCGCCAAGCGGGCTTACGGGCGTAAACGATCGCGAGCGGAATGACGATCGCACGCGTCCACGACGACATCTCATATAAGTTGAGCGCGAACCAATTGGGTAGCAGCATGATCTCCGGCGGAATCGCCGGGACCATTTTCCAATCGATCAAGCCAACCATGGCGAGGTAGAAACGGACGTACGAATTTGTGGATTCCAGACCACCCAGTTCGTGGATTTTCTTTCGAGCGCGCTCCAGATGCGGTGACGAAGCCGAATCGCCGGCCAGACGCAAGGCTATCCAGGCCTTGACCGTCGCGTTTAGCTCCGAGGGACCGCCATAGAAGATGTTCCAGCCGCCGTCCGGGAGCTGACGATCGCGAACGTATTTCGCCAGCTTCGGTACTTTCTTCGATTTTTGTTGGCCGAGGATCGCGAGATAGAGAATGTAGTCGGATTCGAGCGTCGTGTCGGCCTCCAGCTCACCCCACCAATAGCCGTCGCGATGCTGCACGGAGAGGAACCAACTGACGGCACGCGTGACGGCACGCTCGACCGGGGAAGCGATGTCGCGGCAACGGCCGGTCGTTACAACGCGTTGCGAGCCGGTCCCTTCCTGCAGAAGCCGTGCCTCCGGTGTCATCAACCCCTCAGACATAAATCGTCACAGTTGAGCCCGCCGCGGCAACTCACCTCGGTCTGTAGCTGCACCCCCGCGGTATGCGAAGGCCTGAAATCCTTGGCACTGGATGTTTTCAGATCGGAAGTACTCAATCCCCAGCCCTACAGATAGTTACGGGCCAAGACCCTTCGCTATTATCTTTTGTAAACCCGCCTGGGTCAACTGAAAACACACGAGATTCCCCTGCTCGGGCACTTAGTACGATGGCGGAAGTGGCAGTCGGGCTGCTTGCCTGATTCGGCACACGCAGCAGCGGGGTTCGCCCCTATGCTTCCCTGTTTTGCCGTTTTTCGAGGTTGCGGACCCGCTGGGCTAATTCGGGAAGCCGCGCAAACCACGCGAACTGCCGTTTGAATTTCTCAAGTGGTCGCGCCGGCGTGCCCCAAACCGTCTGGCCGTGGCGAATGGTCTTACCGGAGGGTATTCCGGCCTGAGCGCCCGCCACCGCGCCGTCCTCCAGTGTGCAATGGTCCGCGATTCCCACCTGACCGCCAATGACAACACCTTTGCCGAGCGCGCTGCTGCCCGACACACCGGTCTGCGCAGCGAGAATCGAATTCTCGCCGATGTTGACGTTATGCGCAATTTGGACGAGGTTGTCGATCTTGACGCCCGTACCGATGCGCGTGGTCTCGAGCGAGCCCCGGTCGATCGTCGTGTTCGCGCCGATCTCCACATCATCGCCGATCTCGACTGTGCCGATCTGAGGGAATTTCCACTGACGCTCATCTCCGAAGACGTAACCGAAGCCGTCGCTGCCGATGACGGCGCCCGAGTGCACCTCGACCCGACTGCCGAGGTGGGCCCCGGCATAAAGCGTAACGCGGGGGTGAAGGCAACAATCCTCCCCCACGGCGACGCCGCGGCCGAGAAAGCAGAACGCCCCCAACGACGTTCCGGCCCCGACTGACACGCCATCTTCAACAATGACATAGGGGCCGACCGTCACGTCGGCGGCGAGGGTTGCGTCCGGCGCGATGATTGCTGTGGGATGGATGGATACGGGTAACGGGGCTTTTTTCAGAAGTAGGGCAGCTGCCTTCGCAAAACCCAATTTGGGATTGGATACTTCGAGAATCGTTTTCCCCGGAATATCCAGAGCTGGCGAAGCCACCAGACACAGCGCCGCAGACGCGAGGGCGCGCTCGCGGTGGCGGGGGGAAGCCAGGTAGATCAAATCAGTGGTACGAGCCCGCTCGGGGCTTGCGACACCGGAGATTGTCGCGCGCGGGTCACCACGAAGTTTCGCTCCCAGATACTGGGCCAGCTCGGCGGCGGTGTGATTCATAGGCACCTCGGTTCCCCGGGCAGGGATTAAGGATAGAGTGGCTTTTCGCCCGGCGGTCGTGTCTTCCAGCGTTTGTGCACCCAGAGCCATTGGTCGGGATGCGCGCGAACGTAGTCTTCGATCACTCGCGTGAAGCGCGCAGTATTCTCGACAATATCCGCTTCCTCATTTCCCGTACGCCTAAGCGGCAGGGCGGGATCAAAGCGCAAACGGTATTTTCGAAGCTCCCGATCCCAGCAGAGAAAGCCAGGCACTACCGAGGCGTCGGTGCGAAGGGCAATCCTGGCCAAGCCCGAGGTTGTTGCAGCGGGAACGCCAAAGAAATCCACGAAGACACCTTCGGCCGACGTGTTGTGATCGGAAAGAACCCCGACCGTTCCTCCTTGGCCCAGCACTTTCAGGATCGAACGAGCGGACCTATTTTTCTCAATTGGCTGGTTGCCGGACCGACAGCGGTAGCCATTGATGAGGGCGTCCACGCGCCGGTTGGCAATCGGTCTAACCAGAAAGGAAAGCGGATGGCCGTACAGGGCCTGCGCAAAAGGAGCCAGTTCCCATGCGCTCATGTGCCCGGTAAGAAACAGGATTCCTTTTCCACGGCGCCGCGCAGCCTCGAAATTCTCGAATCCATCGACGCGGACGATACGCTCGATATTTTCCCGCGTATATTTCGGAAACTGAGAGAATTCGCCTGCCATCCATCCCACTTGCCGAATCATGCCCCGAATTACCCGCCTGCGCTCAGCTTCGGTCCAGTCCGGAAAGGCAAGTTGCAGGTTCCACATAGCCGTACGCCCGAGTGACGGGCGAACCATGTATGCGACCGCTGCGAACATGGCACCCACCCATCTCGCCGCCGACCGCGGCAAAAGTCCCAGAAATTTCAGTCCCCCCCAAGCCGCGATGTACTCAAGCGATTCCCGCATCGCGGGCCATTATACGGTTAGGAAGTTCAAATTGAGTCGAGGATGCTAGACTCAGTCACATTGAACCGCGTCAGCACAAGCGAACGGCGACTTGCCGCATGGTTGGCCTCCGCCGTCGCCGTCGCTGCTTGCCTATTCGGAAATCTAGGAGCCATCGGGTTCCTTGGGCCCGATGAACCGCGCTACGCCTGGATCGCGCGCGCGATGGCCGAAAGTGGCGACTGGATCACTCCGCGCCTGTACGGCGAACCATGGTTTGAAAAGCCCGTTCTCTACTATTGGGCGGCGGCTGCGGGCTTTCGCCTGCATTTATCGACGGAATGGGCCGCGCGACTCCCTTCCGCCTTCGCGGCTCTGGCGGCTGCACTGGCCATCGGATGGCTCGGGTGGAAGCACTACGTACCCAATGTGAGTTCGCTCAAAAGTCCGGCCCTGTTGGCACCGCTTGTGTTTTCAACCAGTGTGGCGGCGATCGGTTTTTCACGCTCTGCGTCACCCGACATGCTATTCAGCGCATCGATGGTGCTGGCCATGGCGAGCGCAGCCAGCGTGCTCAAGCGAGCCGGAGTACTGGGCGAGGTCAACCCAGGGGCGAGCCGCACCCAAGGGGGACCGCGGGCGCTCTTTGGTTTGTTTCTTGCTCTGGGCGTGCTAGCGAAAGGCCCGGCGGCACTCGCGCTCGCCGGCGGGGCGATGGGGCTCTGGGCCATTTTCACAAGGAGGTGGCGCGTGGCCCTCCGACTGGCTGATCCCGTTGCGATTATGGTGTTTTCGGTGGTCGCGCTTCCGTGGTACGTGATTTGCGCCATCCGTAATCCGACCTTCCTGCACGTCTTCCTTTTCGAGCACAACTTCGAGCGTTATCTCACCCCGATATTCCACCACCGGCAGCCATTTTGGTTTTTTGGCCCGATCGTTCTCCTCGCGCTCCTGCCATGGACGGTGCTGATCTGGCCCGCAGCCCGAGAAGGGTTGCGGCTCTGGCGAGAAAAATCCTGGGAAAACTCACCGGGATTTTTTCTCGCCTGCTGGGTCGCGTTTCCAGTTCTTTTCTTCAGCCTGTCGCAGTCGAAATTGCCCGGCTACGTATTGCCTGCGATTCCACCGCTGGCACTTCTGTCAAGCGTGGGGGCGATTCGTGCCATGAACAACAGACGTTTCCAAACGCAGCTCCTCTTCGCTGGCATCGGATTCGCGTGGTTTCTGCTCGGAATAGCCGCCTGGCGCGGCATGGCACATATTTCGACCGATGCCCTCGAGAATCTCCAAGCAACCGGGACCATCGCGATCACCCTGGCGCTCGTGATTGCGGTGGTGCTCGTTGCCGCCAGTTTCTACCAACCGCCGCAACGAGTGATCGGACTTTCGGTCCTTTCGGCCGCCCTCGTGGTGGAAACTGTCAGCCTCACAGTTCTTCCCAAACTGGAACCCTTGCTTTCGGCAAGAAGCCACGCGGCGTTCATGGCTAACGACAAGCACCCCGATCGGATTTTTACCTACCGTTTGCGGCGAAGCTGGGACTATGGACTCGCTTTCTATTTCCACCGGGAAATTCCGGAATGGGAGCCGACTGATCCGGAGGCTGCCTTGGTGTTGACGACTCCCGACGGTTTGGCGGAGATCGAGAAACTCGGGCGATTCCGGGGAGGGCTCGACGAGGCCTATGTAGGAATCTTGTACGTGCCGGTCCAACGGGAGCCGCGCTAGCGCGCCGCTGTGGGCGGGATACTCTGCAGGAAAAAGTTTACGATCTGGCTTTCATAGTTTCGACGATCATCATCGGACATATCGCGATAGCTCTGCGGTTCGCGCAACGTGGATTTCGGATCCGGAGCTCTGATAAAAAGCTGGAGGGTTTGGCTAGAAAGTGCTGGGTGGTCATCGGACTGTATAAACAGCTTCGGCACGCCCGCCGTTCTGGCCAGGCGCGTTGAGACGGGCGGCTCGTTGCGGAACGGGTAGTTGACCATCCGAAATCCGAAATCGGAGAGGCGGTCGACGTACGGTAGCGCGGTGAGCCCGGATTTCTGTATCTCCAGTTGGGCCATCTTCCGAGGGTCGTCGTAGGCATCGTCCACAGCGAAGGCGGCGATCCGAGGGTCGGTCGAAGCTACCTCCAATACCACATAGCCTCCCATATCGACGCCCCATAGGCCGAAATGGTGTGGATCCACATCGTCGCGGATCGAAAGCGCCCCTACGGCAGAGCGGAGCTCTGCTGTCTCCCGGTACCCCAGCGTGGTGGTTCCCGGGCTCGTGCCGTGCCCCATGAAATCGAAGAGAAAAACATTGAATTGGTGGTCTTGCAGGGCGGTGACCAACGTTAGAACTTCGGCCCGCTGCGAGAGGTACCCGTGGCAAACAACGATTGCCGGCGCACCCCGCAGGCCCGGAAAAAGCCAGCCTTCGTGCGGCGAGCCGCCCGGAACCGGGAAATCGAAGGTCGTCGGATGACCCATCATAACGTCGGGGTTAAGCGTGGTCGCATTCCGCAGAGGATGCAGGACCTGGTAAAGGAGGAAGCCCGACACCGTCGCCACCGTCGCAAATCCGAAAAGGAATAGCGCCAGGAGGCCTGAGAAAACCTTGGCGAGACGCGTTGGGGGATAGCGGAGCTCTGAAAAGACTGCCATCCAATAAAAGCCGGCGCTATGCGTTCGCGCCTCGGCGAATCGATGTTAGCACAGTTCCCGCCGGACCCGGGTCCTTGAGCGCCCACCGTGCGCTTATCACGCACTGTGTTCGGAAAGCAGGCGACGCTATAATGTCAGAAGGGCTATCCAAACTTTCATGCAGATCGTCGACCTGCGGCAGCTACATTCACGATCACTCGAGGGTCTGTTTCAAGAAGAGGCGCGCCGCTGGCGCGAGGAGCTGTGCTGGGACTATCGGCCATCCATCAATCTTGTGCGCAAGTTCATCGATTCCCATGCGCTGGGAGGGTATGCTTCGGTTGAAGATGGGCGCCTGACGGGCTACGGCTTCTACGTGATTGAAGAACACAAAGGCTTGATCGGCGGGCTGTTCGTTTCCTCGCAGCGTACTCAAAGTGCGACCACTCAAAAGCTACTGGCCGAGCTGCTGAGCACCTTGCGAGCAACACCTCGTTTGGAGCGCATCGAAGCGCAACTGATGCCATTCGGGAGCGAGCTCGATCCCGAGTTCCTTTCGCAATACCTACAACTTCACCCGCGACAGTTTATGCTCTTGCGACTGGACGAGGCAAAGATCACCGCCAAGCCTCTTTCCCCGGGCCTTCGCATCGAGCCATGGACCGAGCGGGCGTTTGATTCGGCAGCCCGGCTCATCCAACTGGCTTATGCGGACCACGTGGATGGGGTGATCAACGATCAATATCGGACGGAGTCGGGCAGCCTCCGATTCCTGCGCAACATCGTGCTACTGCCCGGGTGCGGACAGTTTTTGCCGGAGGCTTCCTTCCTCGTGCGCCCGGCCACAGGCGACCGGTTGGTGGGCATGGTATTGACATCAACGGTCGCCGAAGGAGTCGGCCACACGACACAAGTCTGTGTGGTGCCGGGCTATCAAGGCAGCGGAGTCGGCCGTCACTTAATGGAGCAGTCGATTCAAGCACTCCGCCGGCGCCATTACAGCTCCTTGTCGCTGACGGTCACCTCGACAAACCGGCATGCAGTAGAGCTTTATGAGCGGATCGGTTTTCGGACGGTGAAAAGGTTCGCGGCTGGGGTGTGGCAGGCCTAAGTCATTTTCTCGAGCGGTCCTTCAGAAGGCCCTTCAGCTCGTCCATAAACTCCTTCACATCCTTAAAGTCCAAATACACGGAGGCAAAACGAACGTAGGCAACTTTATCGAGCTTCTTGAGCTGCGCCATGAGTAGCTCGCCGATCTCTGTCGTGGTTCGCTCGCGGTCGACCGCCTCGCTCACAAACGCCTCGGCCTGATCGACGATCGCCTCGAGTTTGCCGACCGGGACAGGCCGTTTTTCGCAGGCCTTCAGCAACCCTTGTAGGATCTTTTGGCGATCGAACTTTTCCCGGCGCCCGTCCTTCTTGATGACCATGTAGGGAATTTCGTCGATGCGCTCGTAGGTGGTAAAGCGGCGGCTGCATTTCAAACACTCGCGGCGGCGGCGAATCATGTCGCCGGTGCGCGCTTCCCGCGAGTCGATGACTTTGTCATCCAGGTGCGCGCAGAAGGGGCACTTCACCGCCGTTTCTCCTCGAGGGCTGCGACACGCTCAGCCTCGCAAAGAAGCTCGGCTTCCTCGGCTTTCGCCTCCGAGCGCGCCAGGCGTCGCAGTTCACCCATCGACCATCCCTCGCGAAACAACAACGGGAGTCCCGCCAGACAGCAGCTCGCAAACCCGATCAGCCAACAGGCGATCGATGCCACAGCGGCCGGCTCTTTTTCTACTCCGAAGATCAACGTCAAAACAAAAAAAGTCGCTGCCTGCGATCCGCCCCCCGCGACGGGAAGCTGCGCCGCCGACCCCACGAGCGTGAAAGCAACGACGAGTAAGACATTGCTCAGGGTGAGAGCCGCAAGCGCTCCCGGAAACGCTCGAATCACCCAGACATAGACCAGCACAACCAGCGCCCAGTGCAATACCGTATAAAACGAGGCGATACCCAGGTCCTCCCAGGTCCGGATACCGTCGAGGCCTTCGCTGAATCCCTCGAGCAGTTGAACCACGCGGGCGCGCCAACCGCGGCGCCACTTCGGCTGGCCCAGTCTTCGTCGGAGCCAACGGGCGCCGTGATGCCGAAAATAGATCAAAAACCCGACGGCCGCCACGAGCCCACCCAGCAGGACAATTCCAGCCGAGCGCGCGGAGGTCATGACCAGGCGACTGGCTGGGCCCACCGGCCCGCTGCGTTCAAATGACAACAGGGCGAAGATCGCGAGCGCGGCGGTCGCCGCCATGTCAAATACCCGCTCCAGCACATAGACGCCAAACATCTGAGGAATCGACAGCGAGTCTTTCCGGGCGATGAGAACGGGGCGGATCGGCTCCCCCGGCCGGCCGAGTAGGAACACACAGGTAAACCCCATCAGCGTGGCCGTATACACGTGGCTGAACTGTGCAGCGCCGAGCGAACGGCAGAAGCGCATCCAGCGCAGCGCTCTGAGCGCGTAACAGGCGTAAATGGCCGCAAGCGCTACCAGAAACAGCCCCAGGCGGGCGTGCGCAAGCGAAGCGCCTACCATACTCCATCGGAAGTCTTTGAGCGAAATCCCCTGGCGGAACTTGTAGAAGCAATAGGCAACGGCCAGCAGGGCCACGAGCAGGAGCAAGTGCTTTCGAAATCGACGCAGCATCCGGCTTGAACCGTAGCAGTATGGTTTTGACAGTGTCAAGGAGCGCGAACGCCCCTGTGTTATTCTTCAGGCTTTGAGGGATAAAGGCCGGATGGGCGCCGAACGCGAGGGGCCGCGCCCAGCTCAACCGAGCGATGCGGGGTTATGTGCCGATTGCAGACACGCGCGCTCGATTCAGTCAGATCGCGGCTCGACCTTTTATCTTTGCCGTCTATCGGCAACGAATCCAAACCTTCCCAAGTACCCACGCCTACCCGTGCTCGAGTGCGATAGTTACGACGAGCATGGCTCTGCGCCTGGGTAGTCGTTTCGAAGATCAGTGCCCTGTGCCGGGCCGTTGGGCAACGTAGGTTTGATTCTGGGGGCGCACCTGTTCGAGCAACGCCCACGTTTGCTTGAACTCTGGCATGGTTTCGCGTCTGCGTGTCGAACTTTTCAGTGCTTCATTGATATTGGCGAGGAGGATCGTGTAGGCAAGCTTTCGATCAGAGTCTGGAGCCAGCACGTTGCTAGCGCTGAAGCCCACAAGGGACGACGTTCCATCGGCGTTCTTCACCTTCATCCACAATCCGCCGCGATCGTCCAGAGAGGGGGTGCCGTGCTCCGCCATCGTCTTAAAAACATGGTCGAGGGAGCCCCGGTCGGCAATGATTCCCGTTCGTACGGCATCGTCCGCAAGGGTGTCAAACTTTTCGCGAAACGCTTTCCAGTCATTCCCGCTGCCCAGCACTTCGGTGCGCTCCTGGACTTCAGCCGCCTTGAGCTGCTTCGCGCGAGCCTCGTCGTCCGCTTCGGTGAGCTTCACGTCATCGCCGAGCTCGGTTTCCCGCTCGGTCGCGTGCCATTCAAACTCACGCTCGGGACTGAACCGGCCCGTCAGCCAATATAAGCCTGCGGCCGACAAGGGCAGTTGCGGGTAAGACATAGCCGCAGCGGGAATGAGAAACTTCTTCGAGCGATATAACTGCTCGGTGCCACTGCGACACTCGCTACTGCGCTTAATCGTCCCCGGCATCTGGACAAAATGCAGAACGTGGTATTCGATCTCAGGATTCCGGTGCGCGTAATGAGCAAAGGACCGGGCCACCGCTTTGGGACTCGTTACGCCAAAATCGTTGAGAACGTCGCGATGTGCCGCGTGGGGAAAGTAGGTGTCAATAATGTCCTTGGTGAAATCGGCGCAGTTCCGCCTCGCCGCGTTGAAATGGTTGACGTTGGGCATGGAATTAAACTTGGCGATCAGCTCGAGATCTTGTTCGACCGTGGTAGAAGCAATCAAGATATAAAGAGTTCGCTCCGCAGTGGCCCCCACCATTTCGCGCCATTCAGCCTTTCCGCTGGTTTGGCAGAAATGGGTGACGCAGTAATTGCCCAAGACCTTTTCCCGATAGTTTTCCTCTAACAGACGCTTGACCGGCCAGGATGCGAATAGAGGGCGGTTCTGCGGGTCGGGAACACCGTAGAGGAACAGGTTCAACGGGACGATGTTCCATTCAAACGGCTGATCTTCGCCCAGCGTTGTGTAATTGCTGATGACCGAGCCTTCTTCGCCAGGCTCACAGAGACGAAGCCGCACAGGAGAGGCGGGGCAGACGCGAGAGAGATAGACGGCGCTATGTCCCGAGCCCGTGATTCTCGCTACGCTTGTGTCGAGTGAATCGTTGAGAACGACTCCGACGTCGCCTGAGGCGTGCGAACACGCCAACAGGGACAGAAGAAGCGCGAAGCCAGCCCACACGTGACGTCGCAAAGTGTCGTCCTTCCCGCACCGAAGTGAGCCCAACGGATCGTATATCGTCTGGGGCTGGAGTCGGTCCCATCAGCCTACCATACTCACTACGATACGGTTAGATGCCACTTCGCGACAGGCCGTAACGCGTCCTTGTGTTCGCAATGGCAACTACTTAAGATGCACGGGGCGCGGAACATTTTGGCCCACGATTGCGTTACAACCGATGAGGCTAAGATGTGATCAAGATTGCGAGGCGGAGTAGGTTTGGAGCCCGACGCCCAATTGGTCCGACTCTGCATTCGGGGCGACGGGCCCTCCTGGGAGGAACTGGTGCGACGACACACTCGACGCGTCTATAACCTCTGCTACCGGTTCACGGGCAATTCGGCGGCTGCCGAAGACTTGAGCCAGGAGGTCTTCCTCCGCGTCTATCGAACTCTGCCAAGTTACCAGTCAACGCAGGGGGCTTTCGCCACGTGGCTGACCAGCGTAACGCGGAACCTGCTGGTAGATCACTACCGGCGCACGCGCCGGGACCGTCTGACTGATTCCATCGACTCGGTACCGCAGTTGGAGGAGCAGCCCTCGCCCATGCGCACACCGGAACGTCTCGCCCAGGCGAGAGAGCTCAGCGTGCAGGTGCAACGGGGGTTGGCAAGGCTTTCGCCTGAGTTGCGCGAAGCCGTGATCCTCCGCGATTTGCAAGGACTGGATTACGCGGAAATTCGTTCTGTGCTTCAAGTGCCCGAGGGTACAGTGAAATCGAGAATTAATCGAGGACGCATCGAGCTCGCGCGAATCCTCGAGGAGACGGGAGTGCGCCCGGCATAGGGCAGCGGAAAATATGGATTGGGACTGCACACGAACCGAAGAACGATTGAGCGATGCTCTGGCCGAGACCCTAGGGCCAGAGGAAAACGCCGCCTTCCGGACGCACACTGCTGCATGCGAACGCTGCAGACAGCTCCTGGCCCGGGTGGGTGGAATCGTTCTCGAGCTCCACGAGCTCCCGTGGGTTGAGGAACCGCCCTTTCTGGCTTCGAGGATTATTGCTCTCACACGCGGCATACCTCGGGAGCGTGCCAGAAAAGGATGGTTGGCTTGGTCAGGTGGCATCTGGCAGACACGTCTCGTCATGGGGCTCGTGACCGTCGCCGCCACCGCCTTGATCGTCCTTCACGGGGTAAGCGCCGGCGCGCCGGGCAAACTCGAGTTCAATCCCGCGAGTCTGTACCACGGCGTGAACCGGCGGGCACACCTCACCTACGCGCGCGGGGTCAAGTTCGTGAACGATTTGCGCGTCGTGTACGAAATTCAGTCGCGGCTTTCTTCACAGCCGGAACCGGCTCCCCCGCCCACGCCTGAGCAGCGGCGGCCGGACTCCGATGCGCTACCCCCGTCTGAAACCGATACGGCGGCCCGTGAAAGTGTCGTCTTCGTCGGGCTGGCGGTTCTGATGTTCCCTCGCGGGCCTCAGAGCCTGTTGGACCAAACGTCCAGGAGTCTTCCATGAACTGTGCCACCCACACCGACGTCGCCGCGACGGGATACTGCCGGCAGTGCGGCAAGGCGCTTTGCCCTGAGTGCACTCGCGACGTAGGCGGAGCGCTTTATTGCGCGACTTGCCTGACAGGCATCGTCTCGGCGTCATCGACAACCCACGCTTCCCGGAGCCATCCGGGCGTGGCACTTGCCCTTGGCTTTATTCCCGGCCTGGGCGCCGTTTACAACGGCGAATACATCAAGGCACTGGTCCACGTGGCGATCTTCGGCGGGATCATTGCGCTACTGAATACGAACTTGCCGGATGCCTATGACGCTTTCCTTGGGATCGCGTTGGGATGCTTTTACTTCTATATGCCGATTGAGGCCTACCGCATGGCCAAAGCCCGCCAACTCGGCGAACCCGAACCGCAGGATCTTGTTTACGCGCGCGGGAGAAAACCGATGGGTGCCATCGTCTTGATTGTGCTCGGGGTTCTGTTCCTGCTTGCGAACTTTGGGTTGTTGCGCACTGAGTGGCTGACAAAAGGCTGGCCGATCGGGTTGATTGCGATTGGCGTATGGATTCTTGCAGACCGAATGAAAGGATAGTTGACAACAAACCTATGCCGGATTCGATCAGAACTCGGTGTTCCTGCATGCACTGCCGCATTCGCGGACTCGTGGGCCCGGTGCTGCTGATCACGATCGGCGTGATCTTCTTGGCCGGCGAGTACACACGGTACGGCTTCGGTGACTTGTGGCCGGTGTTGCTGATCGTGGGAGGGGTATTAGCCGTTTGTCAGTCGATGGCATCACGCGAAGGACACACGGGAAGCTGAAAGATGAGCAATGGAGAAGGACGTCGAGGTTCGATTCTCACAGGCCTGCTGCTGATCGTTTTCGGAGTTCTATTCGTCATCGATCGCTTTGACCCCGCCTTCCGTCTCGGACATTGGGTCCGAGTCTACTGGCCCGTTCTAATTATTCTTTGGGGCGTGGCCAAACTGGTGGATCATTTCCTCTTTCAGCAGGACTCTGGTTCACGCGCTCCTCTTCTGTCCGGCAGTGAAGCAGCCCTGCTGATCCTATTGGCATTCGTACTCAGTGGATATGCCTTCCACGATTGGGTCCGCAGCCACTATCCCCACTTCGATGTCGAACTCCCACCCTTCCATCAGTCCTACACACGGGATCATGATCTCCCCCCGCAGGTGATCCCGGCGGGGGCGCACATCGTTCTCCAGATCCACCAAGGCGAGATCTCCGTCCACGCCGCCGAAGACAATCTTCTTCGCGTGCACGCCACTGAATCGGCTTGGGCCCCGACAAGGCCCGCGGCCGATGAACAGATGCGAGACGTCCACATCGCGATCGAACACGACGGCAACACGTATCGCCTAGCTCCGAACGATCCAGAGGATGGAGGCTCACACACCGACATCAATCTCGATGTGACGGTCCCGAAAACTGTCAGCGTTGAAGCGAACACTCGACACGGGGATATCGAAATCTCCGGAATCACGGGAACCGTCGTAGCCCGTTCCGGTAACGGCGACATTCGACTACAAAATCTAGGCTCTGATGTGACAGTCAATCTCGAGAAAGGCGATGCGAAGATTGCTGGCGTCACCGGAAACGTGCAGTTGACTGGACGTGGCGACGACGTAGATTTGAGCGACATATCGGGCGATGTGTCCGTAGAGGGCGCTTTCGTCGGAACTATGCGAGCCAGCAACGTGACCCGAACACTTCACTGGACCTCCCCCTGGGCCGACCTCACCGTGGCGCAGTTGTCCGGCCACCTGGAAGCGGATTCCGGAGATGTCGAGATTTCTGGCGCCAACGGTCCCGCGAAGCTCATCACACGTAACAAAGACATCCGCCTAACGAATGTCTCTGGGCGTATTGAGATCGTTAACACACACGGGGACGTGAAGGTCAGCTATGTAACGCCGCCGCAAGACGACCTCAGCCTTACAAACGATTCAGGCGATGCCGAGGTGACGCTGCCAGCCAGGTCGAATTTTCGAGTTTCCGCGGTTTCAAAATCCGGCGAAGTGAAAAGCGAGTTCAGCGCACCGCTGCTGCATACGTCCAACGAGGACGACCAGGGGCAGATCTCAGGCCAAATTGGAACAACGGGTCCGATGATTACGATCGTAACCAGCTATGGAACAATTCACCTGAACAAGGCAGGCTAGCACGCAACCCAGCTTAGTGCGTTTCCACACCTCGCAGGCGCTCCAGGGTTGTGAAAAACGCTGGGAAGGAAACCGAAACACACTCCGCTTCGCGGATCGAGGACTCGCCCGCAGCGCCCAGCGCCGCCACTGCCAGTGCCATGGCGATGCGGTGGTCGCCCCGTGGATCCAGGTCTGCTCCGCGTAACTTTCCACCCGAGCAGCCCTCGACACGCATGCCATCGGGATACTCCTCGACCCGTGCCCCCATCCGGCGCAGTCCGTCCGATAACGCAGCAATGCGGTCGCTTTCCTTCACGCGCAGTTCTTTAGCGTCGTGAATCTCGATCCCCTTTTCGGTGAAAGGTCCGAGCGCCGCGAGCATCGGGAGTTCGTCGATCATCTCGGCCACCTGCGGGCCCGAGATCATCCCGCCCTCCAGCCGAGAGTGGGCAACGGAAATGCTGCCGGTTAATTCGCCATCGCGCGCCTGTAACGAAGGCACGCGAATGGCGGCGCCGGCCGAAACCAGAAAATCCAGAATGCGGGCCCGTGTGGGATTCAGTCCGACTTGATGGATGATCAGCGAGGACCCTGGCAGGACGAGCGTGGCCCCGATAAAGAACACGGCGGTCGAAAGATCGCCGGGCACAGTCAGCTTTCGCGCCATAAGCCGGGGCCGCGGGTGAATGCGTACGATCCCACGGCTGCAGTCGACCTCCGCTCCAAACTCGCGCAGCGCAAGTTCCGTGTGGTCCCGGGTCGGAACGGATTCGCGCACGGTGGTCACGCCATCTGCGTAGAGTCCCGCGAGCAGAATCGCCGACTTGACCTGTGCGCTCGGAACCGGCGGGCGGTAGTCGATGGCATGCAGTTTTCCGCCCCGAATTTGAAGAGGCGCTCGATCCCCTTCGCTGCTTTGGATTTCCGCACCCATCTGGCAAAGCGGGTCCATGATGCGGCGCATCGGCCGCCGACGAAGCGAGTCGTCGCCCGTGAGAGTGGTTGCAAACGGCTGTCCGGCGAGGACGCCGGCGAGCATCCGCATGGTGGAGCCGGAGTTTTCCGCATCGAGCGCGCGGCGGGGCTTCTTCAGGCCATCGAGGCCATTGCCCGAAACACGGATGCGCCCTTCGCTGGATTCTATCTTGACGCCCAGGCGCCGAAGGCACTCAAGCGTGCTCTGGCAATCGGCCGCCGAGGCGAAATTTGTTATCTCGCTGGTGCCTTCGGAGAGGGCGCTGAGGATGGCGTAGCGGTGTGAGATGGACTTGTCGCCCGGCAGTTCGAGTTGACCGCTGACAGATCCACCGGGTGAAATCGTGCGCTTCCCCATTGGCAGGATTCTAACATGGCGTCTAGTGCCGAAGTCCGGCCGTGGAGCGAAACGGCGGGCAAGAAAAGGCCGTAGATGCCATATCCTCAGCCATTTGCATTGACGTAGGAGCCGAATCCTGCGAAAATCGCAGCTTGGTTTGGTGGGGTAGTTCTCGCGTGTATCGGCTCCCGTTCCGGGAGTCTTCATCCGTAGGAACGAAGTCCATTCTGCCGAGACCACGGGTTTGCGGGTGTGGACCGATCAGTCGCCCACCGATATTTAGCTGCTTACAGATGGGAATGCCCGAATCATTTCGAATCGCAAAAACTGACGGAGGATCACTGATGTGCAAGGGACTTGAAAGCGCCCGTCCGCATGGCTCTGGGCGAAGCCGCTGGACAAAGCTTTTTGCTGCGGGCGTCGCGCTGTTGGCCACGTTGGCAGCTGCGAGCGCTGCCCGAGCGCAGGAAGGCGGCGCGGGCGAAGCGAATCTGAAGTTGCCCGATCTTTCGCAGGTACAGTTTTTGGGGGTTGACGGCCACAAGCTGCTTCTAGGGGGCATCCTGTTTTGCGTTTTCGGACTCTGCTTTGGACTTACGATGTACATCCGTCTGAAAAACCTGCCTGTGCATCGAGCCATGCGCGAAATCTCGGAGCTGATTTACGAAACCTGCAAGACGTATCTCACAAACCAGGGCAAGTTTCTGTTTCTGTTATGGATTTTTATTGCTGCTGTGATCGTGCTCTATTTCGGCGTGCTGAGGCACTATCCCGTGCTGAGCGTCGCGATCATTCTCTGCTTTAGCGTCGTCGGGATATTGGGAAGCTACGGCGTTGCGTGGTTCGGCATTCGCGTGAACACATTTGCCAATTCGAGAACCGCCTTCGCCGCCCTGCGGGGAAAGCCTTATCCCATCTATGAGATTCCTCTCCGTGCCGGAATGAG
>CAYOXF010000049.1:0-51814 GCA_964407845.1 uncultured Acidobacteriaceae bacterium
TTCAGCACGACGTTGATCTGCGTCGGGGCCGCCTGATCCTGCTCGACGGGCTTGACCAACAGGAATCGCTGGCCGTCCGGTGATACGTCGTAATTGGGCAATGTTCCCGGGGTCGGTTCGTACCGTCCTTCAAAGAGCATCCGGGGCTTGCCAGCAGTAAAACCATGCAGAGTGGCGATGTCCACGGCCACCATCTTGTCGCCGTTGCGGTAGAACAATTCCCGACCGTTCCTGTTCCACATGGGCTCCGTACCACCGTCGGTCGAGATTAGCCACTTCCCCCCGGGGCCTGGATAGGGTTGCACGTAAACCTCGTTGCGGCCGGATTCATCCGAAGCGTATGCCAACCAGCGTCCGTCGGGGGAAAACTGTGGCGCGGCTTCGCTGAACGCTGTTCGAAGGAAGGGTTGCGCCTTGCGATCGCTCATCCGCAGTACCCAGATGTCGTATCCCGTGGACGTATTGACATCAACGAACGCCAGCAGTTTCCCGTCCGGTGACCAGGAACTCAGAATCTGGTAGTTCTCGCTGGTGGTCAGCCGCTCCACCCCGCCGCTGCCGTCTCCCGATCGCCAGAAAAGGTTCGGCGACCCATTCTTGGCTGACTCAAACGCGATCCGCTTGCCATCCGGTGTCCAAATAGGGTAACTACTTGCATCACCCTCAAACGTCAATCGCGTCAATGTGTCTCGAGAGAGATCGTACACCCAGATCTGTCGCTCGCTGGTCACGGCGACGCGCTTGCCGTCGGGGGAAAGCCGCGGGTTGAGGTAGGAACGCGCCGGGGCAGCCAACGCCTGCTCTGCCCCATTCCGATTGACCCACACCAGCTTGGACTCGGTTCGCTCAGCACCCCCCGGAACATAGACCAGCGCCCCCGTCGCGGAGAGGCTGTACTGGGCGGCTCCGTTGGCGGATTGCACGATGTCCTGCACCACCGGTATCGCTGCGCCGGTGACAGTGAGTCGCTGTGAATCGAACGGCACAGCCATCAATGTCCCGCCTTGCGCATAAACCAAGTGCCCAGAGGAGGCGTAGCGGGGCTGTGCGCCCCCAGGAATCAGGTTCTTCCGTTCGCCCGTTGCGATGGACTGGACCGCAATTCCCGAGTCGATACTGGTAACGAAGAGCACTGCTTTGCCGCCGGGCAAGAACTCCGGCCAGCGGTGAGTGATCTCCGCTTTCTGAAAACGAGTCAGCGGCTGCGGCGTGCCTCCCGACTCCGGCACTTGCTGGATGACTCCGACTAGTTTGGGTGCGAAGACGATCATACCCTGGCTGCCCCAACTGGCCCCGTGAGCGAAAGCAGCGTCGGCGAGCGTCAGTGCTTCTCCTCCGTTCACCGAAATCTTCTTGAGCTTCCCGTCAGCGAAAAACCCCACCCATTGACCGTCTGGGGAGAAGAAAGGGTTTACGGCTCCTGCCGTGCCGGGAAGGGGCCTAGCCTCCAGGCTATCCATCGCCCGCAAATAAATCTGCTGGGTGCTGCCCTGCGTGGCGACGTACGCGAGATGAGTGCCGTCAGGAGAGAGGGCCACAGCAGGGCCGTAAAGCAAATTTGGCAACTGCTCACCCGGCGGTAGATTTATTGCGGTGCGGGTGACCGGCCGCGCCGCAGGTGAGCGTCTCAGATTCCAACCAACGAAACCGGTGATGGCAGCGACTAGCAGTGCGCCAAGACTGAAGAGCAGTACGCGCCGTTTGGCATGAGCGCTGTTTGCCGCCGAAACGCCGGTGCTACTGACGGCTTCCGGCGAGCCGGAGAGAACTTCTTCAAGGGCGATGCGAGCGTCTCCGATCGCCTGCAATCGCTGACGAATGTCTTTCTGGAGGCAGCGCCGCAAAAGGACGCGGACGTGAGTCGGAGTTGCGCTGGGAAGTTGCAACCAATCCGGATCGTTCTTGAGTACGGCAGCCAACGTATCCGTCACCGCATCACCCCAAAATGCTTTCTTTCCTGTCAGCATTTCGTACAGCACGGAGCCAAACGCCCAGATGTCCGCTCGACGGTCTACCGGTTTCCCTTTGGCTTGTTCCGGCGACATATACGCCGCGGTTCCCAGGAGTATTCCTGCCTGTGTAGCCATCTGGCTGATCGTGGGCGAGTCTCTGATGTCGATTTTGCCTGCCTCACCATCCATGGCTTTCGCTAATCCAAAGTCGAGAATCTTGACAGCGTCAGCAGAGGTTAGCTTGACGTTGGACGGTTTCAGATCCCGGTGCACGACGCCGTGTTCATGGGCGTATTCAAGACCTTCGGCGATCTGACGTGCGATCTGCAAAGCTTCGTCAATGGGAATCGGTCCAGAGCGAATGCGATCGGCGAGCGTCGGACCTTCCACGAGCTGCATCACCAGAGCGCGAGTGCCCCCGGAATCTTCGAGTCCGTAGATCGAAGCGATGTTCGGATGATCGAGAGAGGCTAGAACCTTGGCTTCTCGCTGAAACCGGGCCATGCGCTCGGCATCTCGGGCGAAGGCTTCGGGCAAGACTTTAATAGCTACATCGCGGCCCAGCTTGGGGTCACGGGCGCGGTAGACCTCTCCCATCCCGCCCGCACCAATAGCGGAGAGGATCTCATAGGGGCCCAAGTGGGTGCCGGACTGAATGGGCATAGGTCCCCGCCAGTTGGAATCTGAGTCTGAGTAGTATATACGACGAGTTCAATTTACATCGGTAGAAGACTTTACCCCGGAAGCACCGTCCGGCAACTTCCGCTCCCAGGAAAGATCGGGAATGTTAGTATGGATTATGAGCCTAGCCTATCGAATCGTTTTCGAATGCCCCAACGGCCACAACATCAACCTACAAAAGAAATGCAGTAGCGTGTCGCTTTCGGAAGCCGCCGCGATGAAATTATTTGGAGACGAGGAGCTGTCCTGCACGAATGCCAACTGTGGTTGGCACGGGCAAGCATCCAAGACGAAAGTCGTTCGCATCCTACCTTTTAACTGGATACTCTCTCCCGCAACTTGAAGAATCCTACTCCGAGCAGTCAAAGCCGCTACGGATCCAGAAGAGCGGAAAGCGTTGCTCCGTAAAATGAGGAGACTCACTGATCCGGGGTCGTCGAGTTGCCACAAGAACCGAATGCGATGAGACATCTTGAGGGTGCAAACTGCGATGCGATTTGAAAAGCCTAAGAAATCGGGGCGCCCAGACTTTGTGTCTGGACGAATAGCGGAGCTTGAGCGAAGCCTGTTGATTGAAACAAATGAAACGCGCAAGAGCGAACTCCAAGCGGAACTTAACGAATGGCGGCGCACCGCATCACAACGAAGGGGAAATGATAATCGAAACAGACGAGGCTAAATGAGCGGAGCCGTTTTCATGGAGTACATGGGTTTCACGTCCACAACGCAGGGGCGCGAGTATGCGTTCCATGTGCGGTTTTCTCCGCAAGACTCTCGCGATTACACCCTCACCATTACTAGTGAAGCCTTCAGCTCTCGCCGTGTGAGTTACCAAGATGGCCCTAACGTTTGTTCTTCAAGACTGAAGCGAGAACTTACTGCGAATCCCGACACTCCTACTGGAACCTCCTTCCTGATCGAGGGGAAAGAGATCGACGATCACAAGCTGATGCACACGTCGGAAGCTCCCAAACGCCCGTACGGACCAAAGCTGCCCAACGGCTAATTGACGCATGGATAAGCGGCAGAAACCTGTAGCGTATTGCCCTAGCTGCGGGAAGCGTTCGTTCGACATCCAATTAAGCAACAAACGATGCGTTCAGCGGAAAAACGATGAACGGTGCTTCGGAACCACGATAAGCGCCCTTGGCGTTGGCGATTGGGCGGAATGCAGGGCTTGTTTGGGATCGGGATGGATCAACGGAAAGCGTTGCGAGCAATGCGCCAATTCTGGCTGGCTGTTTGTTCGCAAAACACTCTAGTACGATCAGGAAACGGTCACCATGGCGGAGGTGCCGGGGGCTGTGACCCTGGTCACCCCGTCATCTGACCAGTGCCCGGACATCTCCCAGGGGTGCGCTCCCTTGATCTAGTCCTCACCCCTGTTACCCTCGAAGTGATGGCCCTCTGAGCAGACCCGATGAGATTCTACCCAGGCATTCGCTTCGGACGGCGCCGGCCCCGGGGACGTGGCCGTGGCGACCCACCGTACCGGCTCAGCCGCGCGGCGTACCAAGCTCGGCTCCGTAACGTCTCTCGCGTGAAGCGTCTTCGCAGCTACCACGAGACGCGGCGCCTAGAACTTGAGATCGCGCTGGGATGGCACCGGGGTGAGACCTACCGGGCACTGGCGAAGCGGCTGGGCCTTCGCTCCCATGCCCACTGCTGGCGCGTGGCGCGACGCTATCGGCTTGGCCTGCTCCGGTTCCTGCCGCGCAATGAGCAAGGTCTAGTCAAACTCCGTGACTCACTCTACGGAGAGGTGCCACAGCGGGCCGCCCCGTGGTGGATGGCGCACGAGTGGCGCTCCCGCGATGAGATATGGGGCTCGATAGTGCTGACCCAAGAGCAGAAAACGCAGGCGACCGCTGAGTTCGATAGGAGGGAGTACGCCAAGCAGCACGGTGCGGCCAACGAAACGACGGCAGATCGGACTATTCAATCTTAGGCATCCAAAGGACGCACCTCGGCTAAACACAACGCGTCCCCAGATGGGAGCGTGATATCGAGAATCCCTTCGATCCTCTCCACGGCGTCGAGCAGTTCCTCGGGCGCCTGCCGCACATCTTTATAATCGAAACGAGCGCCCTTTAAGTTCACCACGATCTGACCTACACCAACCGTTTCCACCACGAGCCGCAACTGCTCAGTGACTCGAACGCGCGAAGCAAACAAGCGGAGGTGAACGGACTCGTCGCGGCCAGAGAAGATTGCGAGTATGTCGTTTCCACGAGACTGCAAACCTTGGATAAACAGGAGGGCTTCCTCTTGGGTGGAGATCACACACGGCTCCTGGGCGGGCAGCCGCATTGTACCGCGTGATAAGAGGAAGTGGACAGTTTCGCGTCAGCTACGGTCGAATGTGAAGAGATCGGCAACTGGCATTCTCAATCGCCTAGCAATCTTATCGAGGGTCTCGAACGAAGGCGCTGAGGGCCGATATTGCGTGGATTCAGTAACCCACGTAGTCTTGGAGCCTTAGAGACACCGGAGGCGAAAGGGGTCCGGTGACCCTCGTGGCCTTCAAAGCCATTGATCCTGTCCTACGCGGCCAGGATGGTGGGTTCGACTCCCACACGCTTCCGCCAAAGTCCCGTTGAATCTGCTGCCCTTCCTCTTCCCGAGGTCCGTTTTTGGCCCCATCTAGTGAACTGGAGTCATTTCACACCACATGGATGAAGTACTCGCTAGGCGCAAGACTGAAGACATGTGGAAGCGACATGGAGAAGTAGTCGATCGGGCGGACTCAGGTTACATAACCAGCTATCTGCTCGGGGCGTGGATGCTTCTGAGCAGCGGATGCATTTGGCGGCAGAAGCCAGCGTATTGCAAGCGGCGGTGAATGCGGAGGAATTGAGCGGATCCGCCGAGCCGTGACGAAACACGGGTGGTATTCCGAGGAAGGGAAAGCAGAGCGCAAGTATCAACGAAATCTTTTCCGAAATTTGCGCGAGCTGTTTGCTGCCATAAGAGTCTAAATAGGGTCAGAGCCGCTGACCAATTCAAGGTCTCCGGTGAGCGCGTTACTCGGGACTTGGCCCAGTTCAGAACTGCTGTAAGCTCTCTGTCGATGCAAACAATAGCTCGGAGCCTACTCACAGGAAATCTGTTCTGTACTTTACAACGTTAGGAGAAGCAATGAACCGATTTGCGCTGGGTCTTTCGACGTTGGTGCTGCTGCTTTTTCTGAGTGGCTCCATCGTGATGGAAGTTACGCGGGCGGAAACATCCAAGACGATCGAGGATTACCGGCTGCATATGTTCGACGAGCCATTCCGCAGTTTGGCCAATCGTACCATCGAGTTGATGTTTGATACAGCGAGAGTCGATAAGTCGAAGACGGCATGGATCTTGCCGAAGACCACGGTTGATTTCAACTTCACATATGAATTCAAAGGGCTTCGACATCATGCGAATGACGTCCTCGAAGATACGGACACGGATGCATTGCTTGTGATCAAAAACGACAAGATCGTCTACGAATGCTACCTGAATCGCGCAAACGCGACGACGCACTTCAACTCCTATTCGATGGCCAAGTCGGTAAACTCGATCATAGTGGGGTTGGCACTCGCCGATGGCCATATTCAGTCCGTGCTCGAACCAGTCGTGAAGTATGTTCCCGAATTGCGAGGTTCAGGTTACGACGGAACCACAATCCAAAATCTCCTCGAAATGCGCTCCGGCGTCGACTGGGACGATAACTTCTTCGCGGAAGGCACGACGGGACGAAAGGCGCACGTGGCGGCGTGGGTCGAAGCCAGGGCGCGCTACACGGATGCAGCGCGAGAAGCGAAAAGGGCGCATCCGCCTGGGTCCACCTTCAATTACAACACGATGGACGCCGCGATCATTGGGCTGGTGGTAGAGCGCGCTGTAAAGATGCCCGTCAGCAAGTATCTGAGCGATCGGCTTTGGAAGCCGGCCGGAATGGAGTCCTACGGCTTCTATGTTATCGACGGGCCGCCCGGGGTCGGCCGCGAGTTCACCGGTGGGGGTTTCAACGCTGTGTTGCGAGACTATGGTCGCATTGGCCTCACGATGTTGAATCAAGGCCGAGCAAACGGGCGACAGATTCTGCCGGCGTCGTACGTCGCGGAATCGACCAAGCCTTCGACGAATAGTGACACTGAAACCGGAGAACCTCATCTAGGATATGCCTACTTTTGGTGGCCCATCCTAAACTCGCAGGCCTTCACAGCGCTTGGAGGCGAGGGGCAATTCATCTATGTCGACCCCGCTAGCAAGACGGTGGTTGTGAAGCTGAGCCATGGCCCTGTTGGTCCCGCGGCTCAAGCTGTCGAGCAGGAGACGCTCAGTTTCCTTGATGCCGTATCTCATTGGGAACCGCCGCGATGATCTGAAGGCGCGCTTTACTCCTGCTTTGCCCACACTGCAACATCCCGCGGCGTTTCGTTTATGGGTGGCAGCAGGATAGCTTCTCGGGCGCTCGAACAGCGTGCGTCGAGTCCCTTGGTGCTGCCGTTCTTGTAATCTTCTGCGCTACTCTTCCGAAGGCGGCTATCTATGCCCAGGCGGAAAATGGGTCTTCCTGCAGCACGTGCTCTTGCATTTCACTCGGATCCGCTCAGATGCAGCAGGAGCTTGTGAATGTGAGCACCCGGTGCGCCCTAGCGAACGATTGCAGATAGCGCTGGTTCATAGAGCCCACCACCTCAACTCTTAAAAAGTCGGGCGAGAGCAAACTCTGCTGGCGGCGCTTTAAGATGAAGGACCGCATCGCGAACCATTTCACCGACGACTGGCCCGTGTTTGAAACCATGCCCCGATCCCCCTCCAACAATCCAGACATTTTGCGCTTCGGGATGACGATCCAGCAGGAAATTTTGGTCGGTAGAATTTTCATACTGGCAAACTCGGCTCTCGACCAGCGGAGCCCCGCGCATGCCAGGAAAGCGCAAATCAACATAAGCGCGAGCTGCCGCTAACGCTTCATTCGAAACCACGCGCTCCATGCCGGTGGGATCTATGGTTATCCCACGCCTGTCATCAGCAACCTTAAGGCCGCGCCAGTCATTGCCAGGGATGCCGTAGAAGCGCTTGCCAAAATCTATCCAGGTAGGCAGTTGTGCATCACTGAACCGAGAGTCTCCCGCCGCAGGGCCGAAAAAAAATACCTCTTGGCGCGTCGGCGTGATACAGGTCGCTAGAAATGGAAAGACTTTCCCCAACCACGAGCCACACGCAAAGACATAAGCGTCAGCCTCTAGCATCTCTCCGGGCGCCACTGAAACTCCTTGCAACCGGTTCGCCTTGATCAAACCAGGAACTACGTGTGCTTGTCGGTATTCTCCCCCCTCTTTAACAAATGCGTTCAAGACCACCTCACAACTCCTGCGCGCAAGCAGATAGCCAGAATCCGCCTCGAAAATGCTCCAAAAAACGCCATCGAAATTGATTTGTGGCCAGCGCCTGGCGGACTCCGAGGTCGAGAGCTGCTCAAACTTTACGCCTGCTTGCTCCAGGAGAGGTATAGAAGCATGTTCGTAGGAACTGTCGCTGCCTGCCATCCAAAGGACTCCTGTTCGAAAGAGCAGTTTCAACTTCCAACGTTCCTCGTTTTCCTGCCAAAGTCGTAGAGCGCGGGCCGCCATTTCGGTATAGGTTCGGGAAGGGCCATAGGTGGCGCGTATGATTCGAGTTTCGCCGCCAGAGCTGGCGCGCGAATTTCCTGGTCCCCAGCCGTCAACGAGCAGGACTTTGGCTCCTTTTCGCTGGAGTTGCAGGGCTGACCAGCCACCGAACGCCCCAGCTCCTATAACAACAACTGATCGTCGAAATGTCTTCGTGGAATTTCGTGGAGGAGAAATCGGGCCGCCTGAATCGCCACCCATTAAAGCAGAACGGCGAGGCCTATTTGGACGCATGAACTCTTCCCTTGTTGGAATTCGCCCAGTATAAGGGAGGAATATTTACAAATTGCTCTTTTCGGCGAGACAGTGCCGCCACGCCAGAGCAAAATGGATGACCTAGCCGATAGTCGCTGTACAAGTCCTTTCTGCGCGGCCTACCTCTCCGTGTGAACGTATACTCTATCAGCCGCCACCAACTTCGTGTGCGGTACCTCGCTGACCAACTTCACTGGTTCCAAACCAGCTTTCTTCTCTGGCTCAGCAAGAAACGACAACAGATATTGGTGGCTCAAGCGGTTGGATAGGTCGTTCAGGAATGGCGCAAAGGCCACCGCCGGGCCACTAAAACCGATGTAATATGCTTGCCCTCCTGTCCTGTCCGCAACCTGTGCCAGATAAACCTGGCCCCAGTACGTCGAGAAGAAACTACGACGGTACGTCCCAACACCAGGATTATAGATAGTAGAGACGACGATGCCGGCACGCTGGACATCGTGTATGGCCGCGATAAGATCCGGGTCCAGCAAATCGTTCTGACCGTAGTAACGGTCGTATCCGTCGGAAATCATGAGGACTTCCCGCCGGCTGTTGCTTTTTGGCCACCGCTTCACCAGATCGGTGAGAGAAAAATACGGACTGCCATTTGCGCTGGCCATCCCATAGGGGAGGCGAAGCGCCTTCGCTGCGAGGGCGTGATCGCTGGTCGGCTGCTGCGCTATCCACGCAATACCGTTTCGCATATAGGCAACACCGATCTTCGTAGAGCTGGGCTGCGCGAGGATGAACTGGCGAATGTCCCCCAGTTGCGTACCCAGCGTGACCGAGGTAGAGTCATCATCGAGGAGGATGAAGAATTCCATCGCCGCATTGTCTCCCTGGGCTGGCACCCAGGGGGTAAGCATTTCGTGCTCGCGGCCCTCGAGAACCACGACATCGTCTTGGTTGATCGGCGGCAGGTTGGATCCTTGACGTACTTCCTCCGTGACGACCATATGTATCGGAACTCCGTTGGCCTGCGGGCCCGTGTGGGCCGCTAGACTGCCAGCGCCTAATGCCACCAGAGCCATTACGCCCATTGCTCTAAGCAAAAGCCCTGCTTTGCTCATGTCTACCTCCCAAAAGCAGCCCCCCACGCCTGTGCCCCCTTCACACAACCCTCTTAAAGTGTTAGATGTGTCAGACGTGCAGACTAGTTTCTTCGACGACGGAGTGATGTCTCGGAGTCTCTGTCAGCTTGTGAAAGAGTATCAGCAGCGTGCGTGGTTTATTGCAAAGCCGTATCATAGCCGGTGTAACTGCTATCTGCCCACAAGTCGAACGGGGGTTAACTGTGCGAGCCGACCCTGGCCTGAATGAAGGTGAACAAGCCGCCGTTGATTTCCTTGGTAAAAGTGGCTTACGCGTTCAACGTTTCAGCAAAGAGGAAAGCCGGCACGGCAAAACGCCGGACTTTCGCGTTTTCAGGGAGAACGAGTTCGTAATGTTCTGCGAAGCAAAACACCTGCAGTGCGATGATTGGCTCGACAAGCAGTCGGATAACGCCGCGCCGGGACAAATTGTGGGCGGTGTCCACGTCGACCCGATTTTCAACAGACTTACGAACCATGTTCACGAAGCGGTGAAGCAGTTCACCTCCGTCAATCCGAAACACGAGCATCCGAACACGTTGTTTCTTGTAAATTCGGACAGAATGAGCGACGTACTGGATTTGATAGCGGTGCTCGACGGTATGTTTCGAGCTGAGAGCGGAATCCAAGAGCCCATCTACACGCGGTATTCTGAGGGCCGACTCAGAAGAGAAAAGTTCACGGTTGACCTATTCATTTGGTGGAATGTTTGGATGAACAAAGAACCTCACCGAGTTTGGCATCCTTCCATTCATCACCAAAGAGTCTGTGAACTTTTGGGTTGTGATGTGCATCCGAACTTACAATTGGGCTCCTTGGAAAACGTCGCGCTTAGCTCTTCGTGACAACCGCATTTTTCGGAGAGACTACTGTATTGCGGTGTCGTCGAGGCTCTAGTGAAGCAAGAGAAGACAGAAACACTGAAACAGCGCATTCACATAGGCGAATCGTTAAAGCCTGTGCCCTCAAAACCAGAGTAAGGTGCTGATCGTCAGAAAGGTTGTCTTCCATGAGTGAACAGGAAAACATCCAAATCGCCAAAAAGCAGATCGCTGCTTTGAACGCTCGCAATGTTGATGAGTACCTGAGTCGAGTCGACGAGTCTTGTCGAGAGGGAATGCGGAAGAGTTTGGAGGTACTTTTTGCAGCTCTCCCCGATGTCCGGCTCGAAATTGAGCAGATCCTTGCAAGCGAGGATTTTGTTGTCGTTCATTCCATCATCACGGGCACCCACAAGGGGAACTTCGCCGGAATTGCTGCCACCAACAAGCCCGTCAATTTTCACGCCTGTAACTTCGTTGAACTGCGGAACGGCAAGGCGATTCGCGTGAGAGGGTATGCAGACAAGGCCACGCTTTTCCAGCAGCTCGGTGTTCTTTCGCCTGGATCGGCATAGATGGCGGCAGCCCAGTGTTTCAAATTCACGACTCAGCCCAGCTGGATTCAAACTTGGCAAGGTAGTCCTCGAAAAGCTCTGCAAAAAGTGGTTAAGCGATACCGGATCAATGACTGAATAGGCTGTTGTATCGATGCCGGCTACGTTCTCATCTGATCTGTAGGGCCTTCATTTTATCCCTTCCCCCCGTCTCCATGGTTCGAACTAAGTCGACGTTCGAGATCGAAGACTGCGGGCAAGGAGGGCATGTCTTTCACTTGAATTTGCTGATTCAGTGAAATCAACAAGTCCTGAAATCTTTTGGACAAGAAGAGAAATGTCTCGAGCCGAGGCTCTCGGGTTTCGTGCCATGGCTCCGAAGCGTAGGCATGGACGCGCTGTTCGAGGCGTTCGAACGACTCCTCCAATCCCACATCTTGCGCCGAGACTTTGCCCTCGAGACGGTCGGCCATACTATCCAGCATTTTAGCGGCTCGATCACCGAATTCTCGCAGTGCCGCCCGTATGGGTTCGGGTAACTCAAAACCCGAGCTCTGGGCGCAGTATCTCCACAACGTAATTTGGGCCAGGAAAATGGCGCGTGACTGTGGACCCCATTGAATGATCCGGCTGCGCCAGGCGAGGTTCTGTGGACGGGAATCTCCGAATTCTAATAGCACGCCGTCGGCGAATGCGCGTACGCTGTCGAAGGTCTTAGTGATCGCGTCTCGAAGGGAGAAATACCTATCAGTTGCGACTCTCAAGTCCGCGGAAATCGGCTCCCTTGCTAACTGCGCCATGAACCGCAGAGAGTCGATAAACGTCTTTCGCATCTCCACTACCGCGGGCGCGCCCCATAGCTGATCAAAGACCAGCCACATCATGAGGAGACCGAACAGAACGCCGACGACGCGGTCCCTTGCGATCGATAGCGAGGACTGTATCGCGAACTCCTGCAAATGAATCAGGTAATAGGCCAGCGCAACCTGCAATCCGAAGTAAGACAACCTGGGGCTGGACGTCATAAACCAGGAAGCCAAGGCTGTTACGAGGATGAAAAGAACCGTGAATCCGCCAATCGAGTCGAAATGGGGCAATAGGAAGATTTGCGAGCCCATCCCTATGACAAAGCCGCCCACGACTGCGCCGGCGAAACGCAGCAGCTGTTTTTGTCGAGACGACCCAATGGTGGAAAGCGCTGTCAGCAAGCACGTGGTAACGGAGGTGCTAATTCCTGGCCAGTTCACGCCTTGGTAAATCATGTAGCACAGGGTGGCTGTGAGGCATCCTTTCAACGCGAACTTGATATGTTCCCTGTTGGATAGCGCGTCCCGAACAAAAAGCTTGGTGGGTGGATCGGCACTTGAAGCGGGCGGCGCGTACACTCTTAGTGACTGGGAACCCGTAAAGGTCCCAGCCATCGAGAAGACAGTTCTCTCCATTTCAGGCAAAAAAAACACCGCGTGTAGCGTATTGGTTTCACGAGGGAATTCGCGCAAGTGGGGAGCCTTCCCAGCCAGCAAATCAGCACGAACGCTTCCAATATCCTCCGCCAATTGGCGAATTCGTTTCCGGTCTTCCTCGGAAAGGGGAATGACCGTAGGGGTTAGATTGGCCGCGATATCGATCAGTCTCCCGGTGAGTGAGATCAAAGCGCCCATTTGCTCAGTGTAAAGTGACGAGTAGCTTGATCGTCTTAAAAGACGCCGCAACCTCGAGGTTCCCACCATGCCCAAGTGCACGATGTCGCCTGCTGTATCGCTATCGACGGGGCAATCTTCGGCACGGCAGACTAACCATTTCTCGACAGCAGCTAATCGTTCGGCGATGGGCGATGTGATTTCTTCTCCGGGCTTCCAACGTTTAAACACCAGCTCTACCGCTGCAGTAGCCGCGATTCCTATCGATGCGGCCAACAAGAGCCGGAGTGTGTCCTCAACATTCGTCTCCGCCGAAACATAGCGGTCCCATAGGGGCACTCCGACAGCGATTAAGATAGCGAACGCAACAGCCGCGAGGTAGTTGGTCAGAGCGCTGAGCCCATAGAATGCCAGAAAGAATGAGCCAATGATCCATAGCAAATGCAGCGTGGGAGCGCTGATAAAGAACCACGCCGAGATCAAGAGATATGCCGCACCCAAGCTACTAAACAGGAGTAACGTTCCGGAGGACTCCAGAGTGGCTCGAGGAGTTTCGCGCGTGATGAGAAGTGCGAAAATTGCGCCTTGAAACGCATCGGAAAGACGAAAGGTCATGCAGACGATCATGACCAGGGTTGCTGCCAGGACCATGCGTCCGACCACTGCCGTTCGGCCGGGATACGGCGCAAGTTCTTGTTTGAGGAACTGCCAGAACCAGGGCAGTGGAGCGGTTGACCCAGACCCGGCGATGCTTTGCGCTCCGGTCGCCATTTTAATTTCCGCGAATGGTGATCACGGCTGACTCGCTCACGCGAAATAGATCCTCAGGAGGGTTCTCGACACGGACGCGAACCGGGAACCGGGAAGCCAGATGGACCCAGTTTAGGGTTCGTTGCACGTCAGGGAGGCCGGGCTGCAACGTGCCGATAACATCGGGATCCGGCGTCACGCCAAAGCCAACGCTGTCCACGACACCGGAAAAGCGTACGCTGGGTCGGGACAAAACGTAAACATCGGCCCGCATGCCCGGAGTGATGTGTGTGAGCTGACCTTCCCGGAAATTGCCGATCGCCCACCAAGTCCGTGCGTCAATCAGAGTAAACATCTGCTGTCCCACATGGGCGTAAGCGCCTTCTGAAATGGTTAGATTTGTCACCCGAGCGTCGAACGGCGCATAGACGCGACAATTATTGAGGTTGTAACGGGCATCCTTTACAGCAGCCTCCTTTTCCCCCCGCTGATTGATCAAGGGTTCCAGCGTGGTGACCGCGTGCTGAGCTTGCTCGTGCTGCGCCAGAGCAGACTTCAAGCGTGCCTGCGAAAGTTGCAGTTGCGACTCGGCCTGTCGAAGAGCCTCGGCCTCGGCCACCTCGAGCGATCTGGCCCTATCCACCTGGTCAGCCGTGACAAACTGCTTCGCCAGCAGCGGCTCCAGGCGATGCAGATTGTCGTTCGCATAGCTCCACTCCGCGCGGGCCCGATTCACGCCCTGCTCTGCGTTTGTCACTTCGGCTTGGGCGCTGTGGATATTGGCTTGTGCGACTGAGACCGCGCTCACGAGTGCAGCAATCCTGCGCTGCTCGTCTACGATCTGCCCTTCGAGAGTGGCCTGATCGGAAACAGCTCTCTCGAGTGCATACTCATAAGGACTTTCGTCGATTGCAAACAGGAGGTCGCCCTTCTTCACGAACTGATTGTCTTGCACATTCAGATGGATCAGAGGCCCTTCGACTTGCGGCGCGATCCCGATGAAATTGGCAAATATTTCCGCGTCATCGGTTCGTGGATACCGGTTGGTATGGTACAGAACCAGAAGACCTAGGAGCGTTGCAGCCAACACGATCGCAAGACTTACCCATTGGGGAAGCTGCCTGGGAGTTTCCGCGTTGGTCGGGGAATCCATGGTTGCTAGTGAAAGAAGATCAGCCAGAGCGCTAAAGTGAGAAACGCTGTAAGGCTAGGATAGGCCAAAACCGGCAAAGCAAGATTCGTGTGAAACCACGACAGCAGCCATCGGACGAGCGCCGCGAGCAAAACACTGACGGCCAAGCAGAACAGCCACGCCGGAAAGAACGAGCCCAAGATATCTACCGAAGGAGCTCGCGAGCAGCCGGCCAGCAACCATAGAAGCAGGGAGACAAAAAGCGGGTATTTGGCACTCCGCTTTTTTTCCTCTGCGCTCATTGGGATCAAGGCTTTGTCGCGCCCAGTTGAATCGCATCCCCCGTCCGGAAGGCCAAGTTGGCGAGTGCGGTGAGCACCTGCGTGCGCGCCAGGACGTCTGCCGAGCGAGCCTGTGCGAGGACCCGCTGCGCCGCCGTGACATCCAACAAGTTGCGCAAACCGTAGTTGTAGGATTCAAGGACTGCATCGTAGGATTGGCCGGCAGACTCGAGCAGCGAGACGGCCGCTGTACGCTGGCGAAAGGCGGTGTTCAAGTTCGAGTAGGCTGCCCAAACTTGGTCGGCGATTTCATCGCGCGTGGCGTGAACTTGCGCCTCGGCCGCGCGGCGGTCCGCTTCGGCTTGCGCAACTCTGTGTTTTCGCGCGCCGCCATCGAACACAGTCCAGCTCAAATTCAGGCTCAATTCCCCCACGAGATCAGCCGTGTGTACCGTGGGAAGATTCTGCTGTGCCCCGTACAAGGATTGACCAGCGGGGATGACGTTGAGAGTCAGCGCAGGATAGTACGCGGCACGCGCCTCCTTGATCCTTGCATTGGCGGTTCGTATTTCGGCGACCTGCTGCATCAGATCCGGGCGTTGCCCAAGAGCCCGCTGAACAGCTTGATCGAAGCTATCGCTAATCGAATCGGGAGTCGGCAACTGATCGAGAGGTTGCACGTGAATCACGGCGCTGGGGAGAGTTCCTAAAGCAGTCGCCAAGTCCCCTCGCGCCACCTCTTCATCTCCTACCACCGCTTGGAGATCGTATTCGGCCTGAGCCGTCGCGCTCCGCGCTTCCAAAACATCCGGCAAAGTGGCCAGGCCATGCGCCAAGCGTTCCTCAGAAGCTTGTTGCACCGTTTGCGCGTTCAAGAGACTGGCTCGTGCGGCATCTTCCTGCCCGATTGAATTCAACAAGCGGTAGTAGGCTTCTTCTACCCGATAGATAATGTTGCGGTGTGTATCGTTGAATGCGAAGTTCGCGGTCAGGACTTCCGCTGCTGCCGCGTTGATTCGGCCACGGCGCGCTCCGAAGTCAAATAGGGTGTAGTTGAGCTCCAACGCGACCTGAAGGTCCTGTACGGTCTGGCGAAAGAATTGGGTTCCAAAAAAAATCTCGGCGCGGCTGGTCTGGGACAGTGCGGCGGCCGCTAGAGTGGGATATAACTCGCTGCGTGCGATACCCAGAGCTTCCGCTTGCGCACGCGCACGCTCCCAGGTGACATGCGTCTCGGGATTGTGCGCTTCTGCCAAATCGATCAGTTCAGCCAATGAGTACGTTTTGGCAGGATCGGGATTGAACCTGGGCTCACGGAGATTTTTCGCGTCGCTTTCGATGCTCTGCTCCCCCGAGCCATGCCACGGCTGGTCCGGTGAAGTGGGCGAAACTTGCGGGAGAGCATGGCATGCGTGGGGGACAAGAAGGAGCAAAATTGCGGAGCGAACTAAGATTCGCACGACATTTGCCTCCCGGCTGAGCCAGCATGGGATCTGACGAAAACAGCTGATCAGCTTAGCAGAACCGAGCAGGGTTCGACATGTTGGAGCAGTGGATGCCCCAGAGCACCCAGACCGAGACAGTCGAGGGCCAGCGAGACGGGCGTGCCGAGCGGGCCCTGTCCACGCGAGTAGTTTCCTGACGAGCTTCCACGGTGGTGGGCAGAGACATCATGGCCCGTGCTGCGCGGCACGTCGCTGCAGCCGCACCTTGCAGGCAGACGATCGTTCTGTGCGGAGAGGGCGGATTTGCGATGCTTGCGCTCGGCGCTCTCGCAACACACGTTCAGGGGAAGTCGCGCGTCGTTCAGATCGGCAGCCGTCCTTACATTGAAAAAGTCTCTTGATCTGAGAGCGCCACACGCCGCCTTACGAGGCTCATCCCAGCCGGGCCTCGGGAGTTCCTAGCCCACGCGCACCGCCGTTATAATCCCTCCATGCCCAATTCCCCCCGGCAGCAGATGCAGTGCATGGAAGTCTGGGGAGGCAGCCAGCTTACCTCCAGCGGCGTCGAACTGGGTGGACTCGATATCTGGGTGTACAGCAAACCATTCGGCCAAGCCCAGCGCGGAGGCGATGTCTACTACGTCTCCAGTTGCGCCACCGGGCGCATCAGCCGGCTACTCCTCGCTGACGTTTCCGGCCACGGGCAAGCCGTCGCCTCCACGGCAGCCGATCTGCGGACGCTCATGCGCCGCTTTGTCAATCGCCTCGACCAGAAGGAACTCGTTCGGCTGCTCAATGAGCAATTCACCGCTCTCTCCAGCCAGGACAGTTTTGCCACCGCTATCGTGACCACCTTCTTCGCACCTACTCGTCGCCTGTCTCTCTGCAATGCGGGCCATCCCCGCCCGCTTCTTTTTCGCGTCCTCGACGGTCGCTGGGCGTTTCTTGGCCACCAGGACCACTTTGAAAGGAAAGGGCCGCGCAACGTTCCGCTGGGCATCTTTCAACTTGCCGAGTACGAGCAGCTCGATATCGAACTCGACCCCGGTGACTGCTTCGTCGGCTATACCGACCCGCTCATAGAATCGTGCGACGCCAACGGCGAAATGCTGGGAGAAGAAGGCCTGCTGCGCATCGTGAATCTGCTCGGTGACGTTCCTGGGGAGCAATTGATCCCATCCCTGCTGCGGGAAATTGCTGAGCGCTTCCCCAGGAATCTCGACGACGACGACGTGACCCTCCTGGTCGCTTGCGCGAACGGCGGCTCGCTGCACTTTGGCATCCGTGAAAAACTCGATGCATTCGGGCGCTTCTTAAGATCGCTCCTCGGCTCCTGGAGACGCGGCGCAGATCGCGCACCATTTCCTGACGCGAACCTCGCCAATCTCGGCGGTGCCGTCATCCCAGCGCTCGGCCGTCGCTGGCGCGCACCTCACCCATCCAAGGAATGACTCCTGGGTGCGAGACGGGCCTCTGATCAAAACGGGGAAGGGCGTTCCACCTATCGTTATTTTTGGGGAAGCCTAGGGAATCGAAAAGCTATAGAAGAATCGCCGCCTAGTTTCCTATCCCCGACTTTGGCATCACCTTTGGTGCCAATTTGCTCGCCACCAGTTGGCGCACGCCCGTCCTTTTTTCCAGCCTCGATCATGGCATTTCGCGGGCCTGAAAATGTGTCAGAATGCGGCTCGATATTCAGAATCTGCGTTTTTTGACATTCTGGGGAAAGCATGACGACGGAAAGCAGTCGGTTTGCAGCCTTTCAAAGCTTGCGCCCGATTACCGGCAAGGGAGTTGTGCGGGATGCGCTGGCGGGTTTTCAGTTGGCGGCGATGAACGTCCCGCAGGCTCTTGGCTACACGAAAATTGCGGGTACACCGATTGTAACCGGTTTTTATACTCTGTTGTTACCTCTGGTTGGTTTTGCCGCTTTCGGGTCTTCCCGCTATTTGGTGGTAGCAGCCGATTCAGCGACGGCCGCGATTCTTGCAGGGGGACTTGCTTCCCTGGCGCCATTGGGAAGTGAGAGGTACGTGGCCCTTGCGAGCCTCGTGGCCCTGTTGACGGCGGCGCTCTTGCTGCTGGCGCGGTTGCTGAGACTCGGATTCGTGGCGGACTTTCTTTCGCAAACCGTTCTGGTTGGGTTCCTGACGGGAGTGGGATTCCAAGTGGGGATCGCAGTAACGGGCGAGATGCTCGGCGTTGAAGTGCATACCCGCAGAACGGTTCTCCAGTTGGCGGAAGTCGTTCGCGGGCTTCGCGGTGTGCACGCGCTGACTCTGTATGTCTCCGGGGGTGTCCTGACCGTCATTTTTGTGTTACGGCACTTCGCTCCCAGGATTCCCGGGCCGCTGATTGCGGTTGTCGGCGCCATTGCGGCAAGCGTGCGATGCAACCTTGTGGGAAGGGGCGTGGACATCATTGGTCCGGTGGCCGGCGGTCTCCCACATCTCCAGGTTCCCGCGGTGGGATGGAGAGACGTGGAACTTCTCCTCCCGCTGGCGTTCTCCTGCTTGGTGATGATCGTAGCGCAGAGCGCGGCAACGGCGCGTGTTTACGCGATGCGGCACAACCAGACGTTGGACGAGAATGCCGATCTAATCGGGCTGTCTGCGGCCAACCTAGCTGCAGGGCTAAGCGGAACATTTGTGGTGAACGGGAGTCCGACCCAAACGGCCATGGTGGAGAGCTCGGGCGGGCAGAGTCAGGTTGCGCAAATCGTGACGGCCGTGATGGTAGCGTTGGCGCTGCTGTTTCTGACTGGGCCTCTGCAATATCTGCCGCGTTGCGCTCTAGGCGCGATCGTATTCGTGATTGCCGTGCACCTAATCGACTTGCGGGGGCTGTGGAAGATTCGGCAAGAGAGTCCGGGAGAGTTTGTGCTGGCGGCAATAACGGCGGGTGTGGTCGTGCTGCTGGGTGTGGAGCAAGGCATCGTCCTCGCGATGGTGGTCTCGCTGCTGCGTGTGGTGCGACACACGTATCGTCCTCACACGGGGGTGATGGTGATGAATGAAAAGGGTTATTGGCAGACGCTGCCCGCCGTCTACGGCACGGTTTCGGAACCAGGAATGGCAATCTTTCGTTTTGGGGCACCGCTGTTTTATGCAAATGCCAGCCGGTTTTCGGAGGAACTGTTGCGTCTTGCGGGTCCTGGGCCGAGTCCCTTGCGCTGGCTGATTGTCGATTCTGAAGCCATGACCAATGTCGATTATTCTGCGGCGAGAGTTGTGAGCGAACTACATCGCGAGCTTATGGCTCGTGGAGTTGCTTTGGTTTTTGCGCGTGTACATCCCGGGCTTCAGGAGGACCTAGTCCGCCACCACATCATAGAAAGCGTGGGACCGGAACACCTGTTCCCGCGGTTGCACGATGCCTTGGCGGCTTATCATGCCTCTCAACACACACCTTCGTCGGATCTTGCGCAGGGCGGTCGAATCCATTAATTGTGTGCGGGATTCAGCCAAGCGCCCCAAACCTGGGAGCCTCGATCGGGGCAGGGGAAGATTGGCTCAGTTCCCCTTTCCGTGCGCTGCGTCTATATCCGTGCCAGCCAGGGGATAATTCAGCTGTTCCCATCGCGTTAGCCCGCCCTTCAATGCCTTTACCTTGTCGTGATCGTAGCCCAGTTCCCACATTTCCAACACCATCGGTGCGCTATCTTCTTCGTGCGAGCAATTGCAGTAGAAGACAATCAACTTATCGCCGGGGAGCGCACTGAGCAATTGATCCTGCTCGCGAGCCTCGACGGTGGGATCATAGGCAATGTTTACGGCTCCCTTGATGTGCTCCGCTTCGTACGTCACGGAGTCGTCCGTATCTACGAGTACGACGTTTCCCTTGTCCTTCGCCAGGCGCTCGACTTCCTCCGCCGTAATACGTGGCACCTGCGGAAACGGTTCCGTGTCCTTCGCAGGCGGGGGAGCGTTTTGGCCCGCTTTCGAAGTCGCCTGCTGAGGATGATTTGGCAAGGCATGCGAGGAAAGCGTTGCCAGCATCAGCAGAAGCGCCCCCAGCAAGAAGAACGCGAAGAATCGAGGCTTCATGTGTAGTTCCTTCTGCGACGGGCGCGGAGCTTCGGCCCCGCGCCATCGCCGATCAGCTCAAGTCTACGCCCAATCGTCGATCAATACCCCTCGGCGAATGCCGAAGTCCGTGACGAACCACATGGTCTGGACCTTTCCGCCCGCCACGACCACGTGGATGGCCTTGGGGTTGGTGAATGGTTTAATGAGCGCGTCATCGGGCAGCTTTCGCCAGCTGGCGTACGGCTCAAGACCCTCGAGAGCAAATGGAACAGCGGTGCTTTGAATGACACCGTTTCCCCAATAGGAGGCCGCCGTCTTCGTCACATTTTGGGAGAGCCACTCACTTAGTTGAGCTTTGCTCTTGAACCCATGCACGTCTTTGAGCAGCCCCGCGACGGTCGGATCCATCACGAGGGTGGCAGCTGAACCGGATGCACAAAACGAACTCATGTAGTCCCGCATTAAGAAGTGGGTAGGGTAGATACTCTGGCTGGCGCCCACGCTGGCAATACTGCTCCAGCCCATGCCGACGCTGAGGACGTTGTCGGCGGGCTTGAAGCCTGTTTCCACGTGCAGGGGATCCCAGCCAGTGGGCAAAGCCTCCTCGTTTTCCCCATAGCACATGCTGTTGTATTGGAGGTTGCTCCCCAGAGTTTCCCAGGCGTTGACGTTGTTTCGGAGATCTCCTGCCGTTTTGGACATTAGGGCGAAGGCGCGACCCACGACCGCGTTCGACCTGTTGTACGGGCCCATCGCGTTGGTTCCACAATTGAACTTGAGACGGTTGCGGATGGGGCCGCTGATCACGATCATATTCGCCATCGAACTGGTGGAGTTGCCGAACGGTGCTTGCGTGGCGAGTGCCAAAATCACCGGGAGATGCTCCGGTGAGGCGCCGGCCATCACCGCACTGATGGCGACTTTTTCCACGGTCAGTTGTCGCGCACCGCCAGTGATGTTGATCGTTTTGATCACCTCGTCGGGCTTTCGGCTGGTGCCCTTGAGCATCGCGGTCACGCGCTTTTCCGTGGGAAGTATGATCGAGTTGAAATCGGTCCATTCCTTATCTTCAAATAGCCGCCGCAGGTTTTCCTCTGAGTCGGGCGGAAGCAACCTGGGCTCGACTGCCTCTTCGGGGGGCGCACCCGATACCATTTCCTCGGCTGTCAGAGGAGCGGTCAGCGCATGCACCACGGCGGTCATGAGCGGCTGGCCAGTGAGCATGTCCTTGCCAGACACGTATCCGACGTCGACAGCCCGCGGTTGACCGGTGAAAGGGAACGGCACAGACACATATCGGATTGGCATGCCATTGTTGTATTTGAAATTGTAGCCCGTTGCGTACTGCACGATGTTCGAAGAGGCGATGCCAATGGCGGGGATCTTGCACTGCATTTGGATCTGCTTTGCCCAGCGGCTCACGGCCGCGCAGCAGCCGTTTCAACCAGCGACACCTACAATGGCCGCGTCAGCCTTGCTGGCAAGGATGTCCTTTACGATCGAGGGATCACTTCCAAACATCCCCTCCGCCGTCACCTTCACGACCGTTCTTGCTCCGTAATGCTTATCAAACCACTCCGTCATCGCCCCGTAGAGATAGTTCGCGGCATCCGGCCCCTCCCAGGAAAGGTTAACCATGTAGATCTTCTTGCCTTGAAGGCTATCGAGCGGTGGCGCGAGAGGGACGCGGGTGGCTAGCTTGCCCGCTATCCCGGGGTTCATGACCGTGATCAACCCTTCGCCGCCTGCCGAGGAAACTTCCGGTACGGCTTTCGGGGCGGTTCGTGCGAACGTTGGGGGATCAGTGACCAAGGCCGGGCTGATGCCCAACAGCGCTAACATCCTTCGTCTATTCACGATTTTGACCTCCCTCCATGTGATCGTGCCGCGATGTAACCCCCAGGGAATGAGCTTGCTCCCAGATTGTACGACTACCTAAAGGGGCTGGCACAGAATTTTGTTTAGATGCTTTCAACCGAGCTTGTTCGGCAACGGACAAAGCAAAACCCCAGGTTCGACGTTCGGCAATTCCGCCAACTTCCTCAGAAGAAACGGCTTGGCGTTTCGTTTGTGGTCCACTCGGAACAGCCTACGATAGAAGCAGCTGTGAGTCCTTGGGCACAGGCTCTTATTTCGATCACCAACACGGACGGGCGATTCGAATAGACTATCAACAATCCCTGACCACGGAGTGGAAGCAGAAGCAGCCGTGCCGTTTCACCCGTGAAACTTCTGTGTCAGCGGGATGATCTGGAATCGTTGCGTCCTCTGTGCTTGAACAAGGAGGCTCCCATGACCATGCGTCAACTCACCCTTGCCCTGGGTTTGCTATTCCTAGCCGTCGGACCGCTGAAGGCACAGCAACATACTCTGACCGTGGGCCGGTGCCAAGCCGATGCCGCTTCGTGGGGTGACCCACAATTGCGAACGCAGTACAACAAGGCGCAGGTCAACCAACTCACAAACGGTACTCGCAATGAGACCGAAGTGGCCCAAATCCGTGTGACCGAAGTCATCGAACGAGCTATCGAAATGAGGGACTGCGCGAAGCTGGATGCAGAGCGCTCGCATCTGTATAGCGACGTTGCGGCTTTTTATAGCGGCGTGAAGAGTGACCGCTTGCAGGCATTTATCGAGCGACACGGTTTGGTGGCTCAATTCGCTCAGGAAGATGCCAAGGGGCTGCGATAAAAACCAATCGTAGTCAAAACCAGTAGGCTTCTGCGGCTGCTCTTGCTGGTTGATCGAGGACATGTAGCTCTGCCTAGTTCTGCCCGCCTCCTTCGTTTTCGATTCCACTCGATGAGCGGCGATTTTCGAAATTAGCCGTTTTTAAATTTTGCTTCATGGCAATCTGAACAACCTGCTTCCGCGCGAAAGATACAAGGACGGCTGGTTCGGACTCGAAGACTCGGCCCGCAGTGGAAGGTCGAAGCGCCGGGCCCTTTGCATAAATCTAAACAACAGAACAGACGGGGTCTAAAGGGGCTCTTAGGGCGATCTCGCCAACATGGACTTAAGAGAAGGAGACGTGAAATGCGCATCGCGTGGATCACTGCCGGCCTAATTTTTGCCGTTGTTGGCGTCTGTCTCGAGGCGCAGCGACCCGAACAAGAAATCACCGTGATAGGCAAGCTTGTTCGTGCGGTCGCCATAGGAGGAGAATCGACTGGCTGGGTTCTTGACCTCGAGGCCCCAATCAATATCGACGGCAAGCAGGTGAGTTCGATCCAGGTGAGTTATCGCCAGACCGCGAAGCTTGCCAAGCTGGAAAACAAGCGCGTGAAGGCCTCTGGTAAACTCGCCCAGCGCCAAGGGGTAGAGACGGGTGAACAGCCGGTTCTCGATGTTTCCTCCATCAAAGAAGCCAAAGCTACCACCCAAGCAGCGCTTCCGTAAAACGGATCCCAGTTGGTGGGCAGCGCACACTTTCGGCTTGTCCAATCCTGCGGCAGGAAATCATGCTGGACGATGATCACAGTGATTGCTAAGTTCAACCCCAAGGGTTGTGGATCGGGAAGCTGGTGATCCAGAAGCAGTGTCGTGAGGTCCTGAGGACGGCGCCGATGCGTCGGAAAATGCCCCGCAGGGAGTTTCTCGAGTGTATGAGCAGCGCTTGCCTTTCCTTCGTGTCCAGTTCGGCCCTGCCGGGGATTGCTGAAACATCCAAAGCAGACGTAACGCTCCACATCTCGCCTGTCGAGATAGAAATCGCTCCCGGAAAAATCATCAAGACAACCGGATACAACGGCTCGGCCCCAGGTCCTTTTCTGCGCTTTCGTGAGGGCCAGCAGGTGATTGTCGACGTATTCAATGACACGAAGGATCCTGAGTTGGTGCACTGGCATGGACTGTTCCTTCCTTCCGAGGTGGACGGTTCGGCCGAAGAGGGAACTCCCCTGATTCCGCCGAGCCGTTCTCAGCGATATTCGTTTGTGGCCCGCCCTTCCGGCACCCGCTGGTATCACACGCACGTAGCGGCGGGCCGTGATCTCAAACGAGCCACGTACACGGGACAATTCGGAATGGTCTACATCGAGCCCACTCGGGAACCAGGGCAATACGATGCCGAATACTCTCTTTGCCTTCATGGATGGCAACCCTATCTGAGTGCCGCGGGCGGGGAGGGGAGTCTGGAAGCAGTTTACCAAAGCTTTTCCATCAACGATCGCGCCTTGGGGCACGGCGAACCAATCCGCGTACGCGAAGGACAGAGAGTGCTCTTTCGTATCCTAAACGCGAGTGCCACCTTGCAGCACCAGATCGCACTGGCTGGCCATCAGTTCACAGTGATCAGCCTCGATGGCAATCCTGTGGCTGTACCTCAAACCGTGGGCGTACTCTCCCTTGGGCCGGCCGAGCGTGTCGATGCCGTCGTAACCATGGATACACCCGGCGTGTGGATTCTGGGTGAATTAGACGATGCGATCCGAAGCAATGGGCTGGGGGTCGTCGTCGAGTATGAGAACCGGAGCGAGACTCCTCAGTGGGTCGCCCCGCACGCCGCCACACCGTGGGATTACACGCTCTTTGGTTTACCCGGAAAGCTTTCCGAGGCGGCTGAGATGATTCCCCTTGTGTTTCGACGCAAGTTTGCAGGCAACAACTGGGTGGATCATTGGACCATCAATAACAAGGAGTACCCCAAAACAGATCCGATTTTGGTGCGAAATAACACCAAGTATCGACTTCGATTTGACAATCAAAGCGATGAAGATCACCCCGTGCACCTGCATCGTCACACCTTTGAGTTAACGCAATTTGCGGGCAAGAGTACGGCGGGAGTTTTCAAAGACGTCGTCGTCGTTCCCCGCCGCAAAACGGTAGAAGTCGACTTTCTGGCAAATCACCCAGGCCTCACGCTGTTTCATTGCCATCAGCAGCTGCACATGGACTTCGGCTTTATGACTCTGATGCGATATGTCGATTGAGAGCAGCCGCTAGGAAGGGCGAAAGAGTTAAGAGGTCGATCGGGGGCGGTAGCGAACCAAAAGTAGGGTGATATCGTCTGCTTGCCCTGCGCCGCGGACAAAGGTCTGAACAGATTCAAGAACGACGCTTTTCAAACTTTCCAGTGGTGTATCGTGCTTACCAAGGAGAACCTCCCGAAGGCGAGCGGCACCGAAAAGCTGTTGGCCGGGGTTCATCGCTTCGGTGACCCCGTCGCTATACAGTACAAGCGTGTCTCCTGGCTTCAGTTGCGCGCGAGCGGCGCTATAAGTCGCGTCAGGCATCATGCCCACGGGAAACGAACCCTCCGTGAAAGGTTCAAGAATTTCGCCGTGGCGGAGAAGGATTGGCGAGGGATGCCCGGCATTCACGAATTCGATTTGGCCGTTGCTGTTTAGAATGCCCAAAAACACCGTTGCGTAGCGCTCGACTTCAGGGTGTTCGCAGAAGAAACGATTGATGTGTTCGATGACGGCGGCTGGATAAGACCCAATGCTGATCCCCAACAGAGCCCCGCGAAGCATCGCAGCCAACAGCGCCGCGCCATGCCCCTTACCCGCCACATCCGCGATCAAAAAAGCCGTGCGATCTTCGTCGATCGAGAAAACATCGAAATAGTCGCCACCGATCGAAAGACACGGAAGGTTGATGCCGCTTGCGTCCAAGTGACGAAAGTCTCGCAAGCTTCGAGGAAGCAGGGCGCGCTGGATCTCTCGTGCGATTTCAATTTCCTGCTCAAGCCGGCGCCGCTGTCGGTCCCGCTCGACAAGGCGCGCATTTTCCAGGATGCTGGCAGCTTCCACGCCAAGTGCATCCAGGATTTTTCTGTCGAGATTCGTGGGCGCGGCCGGGCGGGAAGAGTCCAGATAGATGGCCCCCAGGAGTTCTCCTTTTTCGTTGTGCACGGCAGATTCGTTCGAGCTTGCCCTCACCATTGCATAGAGAGGGATTACGACAATCGCGCGTAGCCGTTGCCCGGCGACGCTGGGGGCGTCCCGAAGGTCGAGCAGAGACTGGGCAAGGTCGCCGGTGATCACGCTCGTTTGCTGCTCGAGAGCCATTCGCAGAGCCGTTTGGCTGGGCACCATTTGGTCGGAAGGTAATGGTCTGCCGCCACTGCGGCGAGCCAAGCGCGCTTTCAATTGACCGGCGGCGTTGGCCTCGAGCAAAAGGCCCCGGTCGGCTGCGGTAATCGTGATCGCGTGGTCAAGCACGTTGCCTAGGACCGCGTCGAGCGGAAGCCGTGAGTGCAGCAGCGCCGTCGCTTCCAGCAGGAGATTGAGCTTATGGAGGCCGCCCGGCGAGGTGTCGCTCGCCGACAGATTTTCGATCGTGTTGAGTAGATCCGGTATGGACGTATCGGGCTCAGACGTCCGGAACGTAAGCTCGTAAAAATTGGCAAAACCAAAGGTGATGACGTCCCCAAGCTGCAGTCTGCATCGTGTGACCCGCTCTCCGTTGACGAACAGACCGCTCCTCTGGCCCCGATCCTCCAAATAGTACTCGCCGCCCTCGAAGTTGATGGCGGCGCAGTGACGGGAAATGCGGGGCTCGGTCAGCTGAAGGTGTTTTCCCGATTCGCTTCCGCGGCCGATTAAAAACGGCGTGTCGCAAATCCGCACAAAGCGGCACGTTCGATCGGGGGCAAGAACCTCGAGGCCGATTTCGCTGGTGCCGGGAGTACCAGACATGAAGATTGCAACGAGGATTAGATTGTAGCACGTGATGCCAGAGGCAATGATGGACGCGGCGGAAGGGTTAGCGACGGTCAACCCACGATGGCAGTCAACTCAAGAACCTTCTCCCCTACGTCTCGGTTCCCTTTGACTTCGATCTGTTCGCGGGCAGCGGTGCGATCGATCCCTTTGGTAAAGATGCGCCAGGCCAGCTCCTCAGGGATCGTGACGGAAGAGACCCATTCTCCTCCAGACCCCTTTGCTAGGTACCACGCCGTCGACCCTTTACGGAGACACCACTGACCGCCACATTCGCCGGAAATCTCGAGCAGGAGTAAAGTCCCGACCGGTGCCTGAACGTCTCGATAAACGTGTGGTAGTCCTCGCACGAAACAGTCGAGGACTGGGTGATAGAGATCCCGTGTCGTGATGCCGGGCCGATTGGTGGCCAGTCGAATTTGCTGTTGGTGGTGCCAGCGTTCAGTCAACTCGCGAGCCGTGTCAAACCAATTGAGCGACGTCTGTTCTCCTGCCCAGCTAACCGCGAAGACCGCAGGCGCAAACGGATCGAGCGATTCATGAAAACGCGCACTCTGCTCACAGGCCTGCTTCATTAAATCGATCAGGATCTTTGGGCTTAAACGGCGGTAGACGCCCACACCTTCCCGATTCAGGCGATTTACCATTAACTCCTCAGGCGACTGGATGTTCATCGCCTCCACATAACAAGAGTCCCGCACCATCGACAGCTTGCGTAGTGCGGTGTCAAGCAAGTGTGCTGCGACATCGCGCACTTTCCACAACGGCGCGATCGTCTGTAGATCCCATTCGCTCGGCGTGAGACAACTCAGTAGGTCGATCAGCCTTTCGTCCACTTTGGATAACAGGTGAGCGCAGAGGATCGGGTCGGCAGCGCTAGATTCTCGAGGCATAACCGTCTTCACGTTAGCATAACCACGGGGTCATCGTCGGAACGGAAGAACTTCTGCGCATCGGTGCGCAAGACGCCGAGGGCATGATCATCACCCAGGTGGTACCGCCATACGACCGCACGGACCTACCGACGGTGAAGCTGTACCGTGAGGCGCTCGCAAGGTACATGGGCAACACGGACCCCAGCTTTGTCAGTCTTGAGGGCTTCGTGGATGCGATGGTCCTAGTCGATGCCCTTCGCGATGCTGGATGCGACCTGACGCGAGATAAACCTATCTCCGCATTGCTGAGTATTGACCGGAAGGATATCGGACTGGGTCCGAATCTCTTGCTGAGTTTCAGCCCACGAACCACAAAGGCCTGGACGCCGTGTATGGGACAGTCATCCAGGGTGGCCGGCGGGCCGTGATAGGAAAAGACTGGAAAGAGCTTTCCAAAGATTGGGCCAAGAGATACGGAGACTAGGCTTCGATTCTTCGCGACCGACAACGAGCCGATCCAGCTGACGGTCGATTGGACTTCCTTCTATTTCCGATAGTTCTTCGATATTCTTTCGGCCCGATGGCCCGTCGCAAGAAAGGCCGGCTAAAGGTTGCCAAGGAAGCGCGTCGCCGGGCGCGTCTCGGCATCGGTTTGCCTCCGGTCGAGCGCACCATCCCAAACAAGCGCGACAAGCCCCCCAAGCACAAGAAAACGCTCGGGGATCTGCTCAGTGAAGTGTAGGGCAGGGAAGTGCCGCTAGTGGATGTTCCGCGTCTTGCGGCTGACGTAGTCCATCAGCAGATACTGTCCCAAGGTGTAAGGGGTCGTAAAGTAGGCCTTGCCCCGACAAAGTTCGGTGACCTTTTGCACGAAGTGCACGAGGCTATAGTCACTTGCCAGCATGAACGTGTTGATCAGAATCCCGGCCCGCTTGCATTTCGCCACTTCCTCCATTGTCTGCGTCACTACGAGCGGATCGAGGCCAAAGGCATTCTTGTAAATCCGACCGTCTTCTAGGGTCAGGGCTGAGGGTTTGCCGTCGGTGATCATGACGATCTGGCGCATATCTTTTTTCTGCCGCGCGAGAATCCTTTGAGCAAGCCGCAACCCTTCGCGCGTATTGGTGTAGTAGGGCCCCACTTGCACGCGCGCCAGTTTTCCCAGCGGAATCTCCTCTGCGCTGTCGTGGAAGAGCACACAGTGCAGGGAATCGCCTGGATATTGCGTACGAATCAGATGAGACAGCGCCAGGGCCACCCGTTTCGCCGGCGTGAACCGGTCCTCGCCATAGAGAATCATGCTATGGCTGCAGTCAAGCATGAGCACCGTGGCGCACGAACTCTGGTATTCGCACTGGTGCACCATCAGGTCCGGATAATCGAGTTCGATCGGGATTGCCGCTCCTTGGCGCTGCACGGCATTGAACAGCGTGCCGCTAATATCCATATTCAACGTGTCACCGAACTCATATTGCTTAGAGGTGCCGCCCGATTCCACCCCGGTGGCCAGATCGCGCGTGTCGTGGCGTCCAAAGCTGCTCCGGCCGAGCGACGCAAGGAGGTCCTTCAGGGTCTTAAACCCGAGAAAGTCGAGCGCCTTGTCCGTGATCTCGAAGCGCGCCTCGATGTGTGGCTGATCTTTCCCGATTTGCCCTCCCGGAGTTTCCGAAGGTGGCGGTGTGACTCGTGCCGACTGCTGCTGTGTGATGTAGCCTTCCTGCTCCATGCGATCAATGATCTGATCGATCATTTCGCGCAGTTCCTGATTTTGGCTCAGATCGGGATTTTCCCGCAGCTTTTCGAGCAATTCCGGCGGAAGCAGGTCACCCTCCTCAAGCGCACGGAGGATGGCTTGGCGCAGCTGTTCCATATGCTGCTGTCGCGCATTCTCCATATCAAGCTCATAGAACCCGTACTGCGATTGGAAACCGCTCTGAAGAAAGAAGTCGGAGAGCCGATCCATCAGATCCTGCAGGTCGATGTCATCGGCCGCGTTGGGGAAATACCGGGAGTACTTGGTGTATTTCATGTCATTCCGGTTCGATCCCTCAATTGAATTGCCGTCGCGGCGCCCGGCCTGAGGGCTCTCTGGGATCACGCGGCTCGGGTGTCTTGCGCGCCTCGGCAAAAAACCCGCGCTCTTCGCTTCGGTTGATGCGTTTGTGCGCCCACAATCCTTCCAGCATGAACTCGGCCCCGCTTGCCTGAAGGGCCGCATCGTCCTTGGGCCGAACACCGAGGTTCTCTATATGCTCAAACAACCCCTGAATCTTCTTGAGCTGCGCCAGCACTTCGGTGCTCGAGGCACTTACGGGAATCTTCAGCTCGCCGCCCATCTCGAACCACTGCACAACGGGCTGAAAATTCACATTTGCGAAATACTTTGTGAACGTCTTGCCCACGGCGGCGCGAATCAACTCGCGGGCGATGTTTTCCGCGCCCCGCAGCTCGCCCTCGTACTCCAGTTCGAATTTCCCGGTCATGGCTGGAATGGCAGCATACACATCGCCGACACGAGCCACCACCGCCGAGTCATGGGTCCGCACAGCCCGCTGCTCCGCATTGCTTAAGACGTTCTCCAGCGTACTGATCGGCAGCCGTTGGCTGACGCCCGAGCGTCGGTCAATCCGTTTGTCTTCGCGCGCCTGAAACGCCACCTCCTCCACAATCTCGCGCACATAGGAGGGAATTCCCACTCGGCGTTTGCCGTCGCGATCGGTCCACGACTCCTGCGAAGTGATGGAAATCCCTTCATCAAGCGTAGCAGGATAGTGGGTGCGGATCTCGGATCCGATGCGATCCTTGAGCGGCGTGATGATCTTCCCGCGTGCCGTGTAATCCTCGGGATTGGCCGTGAACACCAAAAGCACGTCCAGCGCCATCCGCACAGGGTAGCCCTTGATCTGCACATCTCCCTCTTGCATGATGTTGAAAAGGCCCACCTGAATTTTGCCAGCGAGATCGGGTAGCTCGTTGATGGCAAAAATTCCGCGGTTTGCGCGTGGCAGAAGCCCGTAGTGAATCGTCAGTTCGTCCGCAAGATTTTTGCCGCCCCGAGCCGCCTTGATGGGATCGACGTCCCCGAGAATATCGGCAATTGTCACATCTGGCGTCGCCAGTTTTTCCACATAACGGTGCTCCCGTGGGAGCCATGCGACCGGTGTTCGGTCGCCTTCTAGAGCGATTCGCTCTCGACACGCGCGGCACAGCGGCCGATAGGGATTGTCATGAATTTCGCAACCGGCGACGACTGGAATCTGGGCATCGAGAAACGAGACGAGCCCCCGGATAATTCGTGACTTCGCCTGTCCACGCAACCCCAGCAGAATGAAATGATGTCGTGAAAGCAGGGCATTGATGATCTGTGGGACTACGGTGTCATCGTACCCATGTACACCGGGGAAGAGCGGTCCGTTCTTCTCCATTTTCTCCAGCAGGTTTTCTCGCAGCTCCTGCCGGACCGTGCGTTGCGCGATTTTCTCTTCTGACCATGGGCTGTGGCGAAGTTCGCCCAAGTTTTGTGGCTGAGGGCTCATTCTTTCTCCGGTTCCTTGTGCCGCTACGACCAATTCGATGGCGCCGCTTCCAGTCCATTATAGTGGAACGTCGCGTGCCGACCTAACGGAGATGGCGCATACGTCCACCAGGTGCTCCAGTCCAGCTTAGTTTAGACTGTGGCCGTTGCCGCCGGCGCGCTTGCGCACCCGCTCTAACTCCACGAGTTTCGTCAGAAAGTCGGCCATCCAACGTAAAACGAGTTTGCGCCGGTCGTCCTCAGACCGCATTTCGAGCAGAGCCTGCCGTTTTTCCAGTTCCATCGGCAGCAGCCCCGCCATGCGGTAAGAGATGCTGGCCCATTGGCCGGAGGCCCCTTCTATCCAGGGGCGACCGAACAACAGCACGTGGCATCGTTCAAATGTCTCTCTCAGTTGAGTCTCGGGTCCGAACTCGGTTGCCGAGGGTCTGTCTTCTACGTATTCCACTGCACCCTCGTAATACTCCTCTTCATCAATCAGCTCGTTGAGCCGAAAGACGGCGCGCCCCTCCGTCAGAATGTCCATTCGGCCATCGGGGTAGTCCTTGGTCTTGTGAAGAATTTCGGCCGTGCAACCAAGTGTCGCGATGGCCTTGGTCGCCGCAAGAATGATTCCAAACTCGCTCCGCTGGCTGAGACATCGCCCAATCATGAGCTTGTAACGAGGCTCGAAAATGTGCAGTGGCATCTGCATGCCGGGAAGAAGAACCGTATCGAGAGGAAAAAGCGGGATTCTGTTGGGTCGGTCCATCTGTGGTGATTCTACGGCTTTTGCAACTAGCCTAGCAGCGCCAGCGCCGCTTGCATCTCCCCCCACGTATGGCTGTCGCCCGCCTTTTGGGCCATGGCCATTCCGGCGGAGAGAATCTGGCGAGCCTCGTCCAGCCGTCCCATGCGCGACAAGAGCTGGCCGTATTGAAAATAGCCAGCAACGTACTCAGGATTTGCTTCGAGCAAGCTTTGGAAGTGACTCTGCGCCGAGGCGTCGTCTCCAACCTTCATGCACTCCAGCGCCAATCCGTAGCGGGCAAAGGCGTCCGCGGGCTTCTGCGCCACAAATCGCTCGAGCATTTCGCGCCGCGATTTTTCCATCGAAGGCAGATTATAGCCTAGCTTTCACCTGGACTCCGGGCCGATCCCGCACGACTCCCCCGAAAATTCTTGTAATCTCTCAGGCCCGCCGACAGCAGATTATCCCGCCCGGGCCACCGCCCCTCTTTCGAGGTAGCTCTTCACGTTCTCGGCGGTCTGAAAGCTGCCTTCGACGCATTTTCCAATCGAGGGACCCTCCAGGTAGTTCCCGGTAAAGTAAAGCCCCGCAACGGATCTCTCGGCGGCCCGAATCGCCTGCACGACATGTCCATGCCCGAGGTTGTATTGCGGCAGAGCCTTCTGATGCACCCAAATCATCGACTGGATGGGCGATCCCGTCATCCCGAGGATTTCCTGGTGATCCTTTTGCACGATCGCGGCGATCTCTTCTGCTGGCTTCTGAGCGATTTCAGGATCGGTCGTCCCGCCCAGAAAACTTGTGATCGCCATTTGCCCATCGGGAGCCCGTCCGGCAAATAGCGACGTATTCCACACGATGCCGAGCGTGCGGTGCTTCTCGCTTCGTGGAATCAAGACGCCAAAGCCATCGAGCGGCAGACTAGCCTGTTTCTTGTAATACCCCATCGCCACGACGGCAAGCGACGCATAAGCAACTCCGGAAAGCCTATGGGCCAGATCGGAAGCGACCGGCGCAACCAGATGTGCCGCCACATGCGCAGGAGCCGCCACCACTACTGCCTGGGCGCTCCGTGTTCCCACTGCGCCGCTTTTGGTGAAGCGGACATCCAATCCACCTCCCCTAGGGCCATTGGCAGCCGTGATGGTATCGACGCACGTCCCCGTTTGTATGGCCGTGCCGAGCTGCGTGGCCATCGCTTTCGTTAACGAGCCCACGCCTTGGCGAAACGAGCAGAGCGGCGGAGAGGGGGAAGCGTTGCGGTTTTGCTGCCGCGACTTGATGGCCCCTCGCAGCACGCTTCCATACTCCCGCTCCCATTCATCGAGCGTAGGAAACGCAGCGCGCAGACTCAGTTTTTCAGGGTCGCCGGCGTAGACTCCCGATACGAATGGCGAGACGAGGTATTCTAGGATCTCGTGCCCGAATTTCCTTCGGACGAACGCGGAGATCGATTCCTCCTCGCTCGGCGGTGTCGTTCTCCGAAACGCTTCCGACACCAGCTTCCAGCGCGCCCCAACGCCTAGCAGGGAACTGGCCAGGAGGGCTTGTGGCGACATCGGGATTTTCTGAAGGCGCCTGTGCCGCAGAACGTAGCGTGGAGCTTGCGGGTTGGCCGTGCATAGTTCGGCGCCGATTCCGAGGCTTCCGATCAGCGTGAGGAGCCGTTCGGTGCCCTGAAAACTCTGTGGGCCGGACTCAAACAGAAAGCCGTCCTTCTCGACGGTGCCCACGAGCCCGCCGACTCGTTCGCTGGCCTCGAGGAGCGTCACCGGCACGCCGAGCTGCTGCAGTCTGACGGCGCATGCAAGGCCCGAGACGCCCCCACCCACCACGACGACTTGTCCGGACTCAGCCATTCGGCATTCGATTTAGAGTGTTTTGGAAAACAGAGGCTTTTGGTCCATCTGTTGTTCGTGGAGATATCGGTCGAACACCATCGCGACGTTGCGTATGAAAATGCGGCCCAGCGGTGTCACTCGAATCTCGTCTGGCCCGAGGATTACGAGTCCATCGGACGCCGGTTCGGTCAGCCGAGCCAGTTCCGTTTCAAAATACGTGTCGAAGGGAATTGAAAATTCCTGTTCGATCTCCTGCTTCAAAATCACAGTGTGGCACAGTAGCCGCCCGATGACCGCGCGCCGGATCACATCGTCAGAGGAGAGTCGATAGCCCCGCATCGTTGCCACCCCGCGCTGCTCGACCGTAGTTTGATATCGGGGCACTTCGCGGTAGTTTTGCGCATACGCTCCGCTAATCGAGCTGATGGCGCTGACCCCCATGCCGTACAAATCGGCACCCGCTTTCGTCGTGTAGCCCTGGAAATTACGGTGAAGCGTGCGGTTTTGCTGAGCGGCTGCGAGCTCATCGCCCGGCCGCGCGAAATGGTCCATGCCAATGTAGAGATATCCGGCCTCCAGCAGTTTTCCCAGGCCCGTCTTGAAAATCTGGAACTTCTCGGCACCCTCCGGTAAGTGGTCGGCAAACGAGCCCTGCTGCTTCTTGAGCCACGGCACATGCGCGTAGCTGAACATAGCGATCCGGTCGGGTGAGATCGCCACTACCTGATCGATGGTGTGAGAAAACGTCAAGGCTGTTTGATAGGGCAATCCGTAGATGAGGTCCACGCTGATGCTCTGAAAGCCGAGCCCGCGCGCCGCCACGATCAGGTCGCGCGTCATTTCATACGGCTGGACGCGGCGGACGGCCTGCTGGACCTTCGGCTCGAAATCCTGCACGCCCATGCTCAGCCGGTTGAACCCGAGCCGTCGCAGCGTCGCCAGGTGGTCGCCGCTCGTTACACGCGGGTCGACTTCCACGCCGATCTCCGCGTCGGTGGCGAGCGAAAATCTCCCCCGCGTGTATTCGAACAAGTCCTCGATCTGCCCCGGAGACAGATACGTCGGTGTGCCCCCGCCCCAGTGAAACTGAACGGTCTGGCGGTTCGGCGAAACCATACTCGCGACGTGATCAATTTCGCGCTTCAAAGCGGCGAGGTATGGAATCGTCACGCTCTTGTCCTTCTGAATTGAGACATTGCACGCGCAAAACAGGCACAGGCTCTCGCAGAAGGGAAGGTGCATGTAGAGGGAAACGGGCGTGCCGCGCGCATCGGCCCGCGCGCAATACGCTTCGAAATCGTCGGGACCAAAATCGTCCTTCCACAAAGGCGCGGTAGGGTAGCTCGTATAGCGGGGCCCGGGTTTGTTGTATTTCTCGAGCAGCGCGTCTGAAACCTGCCCTATTTCGAGCGCGCCATCCGATCTCACATTGGTTTCGCTCATGAACGCGCCGCAACCAACGCCGTCTGTCCCGCTTCTACGAACGCCTTGGCGTTCAAGACGGGTGTAGTCGGCAAGATTCCATGCCCCAGATTCAAAATATGCCCAAGACCGCCGGTCTTCTCGATGGCTTCGCTTGCCGCACGCCGCGCCTCTGCCTCGTCTACGAGCAGCATCGACGGCTCCACGTTTCCCTGCAGTGCCACGCGCCTCCCGAGCCGTCGCCGCGCGTCGGCCAAATCTGTTTGCCAATCAACACTCAAAACGTTCGCGCCGGTTTTAGCCATGCCCTCCAGGTGTCGTGCCGAGCCCCTTGCAAATAGAATCTTTGGAACACCGTTTTCACCGAGTGCCTGAAAGACTGCCGTCGCCGCCGGTCGCTCGAATTCGTCGTATTCCTCCGAGCTCAGCTCGCCCGCCCATGTGTCGAACAATTGCACCGCTGCCGCGCCCGCCTCGATTTGTGCCTTTAGATAATTTGCCGTCACGCGTGCGATCCGTTCCAACAATTCGTGCACGATCCCTGGCTCTTCGCGTAGCATCCGCTTGGCTTCTGAAATATCCCCGCGTGTCTGTCCTTCGATCATATAGCAGGCGAGCGTCCACGGCGCCGCCGCAAATCCGATCACCGGCACGGTCGGCCCGATTTCCTCCGAGATGGCCCGAATCGCGTCGCCGACGAAACGCGTATCCTCGTCGGGATCAAAATCCCACAGCTGCCGCACCGCCTCGAGATCGCGCACAGGATTGGCTAGCACTGGCCCTGAGTCCGGCACCTCGAGCGACAGGCCCATCGCTTCGGCGACGATCAGAATGTCGGAGAACACGATGATCGCATCCACACCCAAGACTCGAAACGGCTGAATCGAGACCTCCGCCGCCAATTCGGGTGTCTTGCAGATCTCCAGAAACGAGTGTTGCCTCCGCACGGCCTGATAGTCCGGCAGATAGCGGCCGGCCTGCCGCATCAGCCACACCGGCACTCGATCCACAGGCTCAAATCGGCAGGCCCGCAGAAAAAGCTCTCTCTTGTTGTCGTGGTTTTCAGCCATGTGTGCTTGATTCCCAATCATGATACCAGAAGCGCGCTCACGCCCTGGTGGCGTTATAATCTCCAGGGGTTTTCTTCCGCCTGTTATGCTGAACCATACGACCTATCTGGCCCTTGCTTTCTACGCGGCCAGTTTTTGTTGCTACGCGCGGATTCTCTACGCGCCCCATCTCTGGCTGGGGCGTTTGGCGACGCTCCTTTTGACGGGTGGCATTGTGTTCCACTATTACGCGCTGTTGGAGCGCTCCTACGGTATGCACACCGTCCCTTACGATGATCTGTTTGGCTCGATGTCCCTGTTCGCTTGGTTGTTGGGTATTACCTACCTGGGCCTGGAGATCCTTCATCGGCAGCGCTCGGTTGGCGCCTTCGTCACGTTGTTGCTCGTCGCCTGGGTCGCGTTGGTGAGCTCGCTGGCGCCGCAAGAGATGCCGCCACCGCCCCTTGCCCGAGGTCCGCTCTTCACCTTTCACATCACACTCAATACCTGGGCGTATGCCGCGTTCGCTCTGTCGTTTATCCTCAGCATCGTTTATCTCTTGCAGGATCGCTTTCTGCGTTCCCGTCGAACCGGTACCGCTTTCTGGCGATTCCCGGCGCTCGATGTTCTCGACCGCATGTCCCGTAGCAGCGTCTATGTCGGACTGGGAGCCCTTGCCTTTGGCGTCATCAGCGGTTTGATTTGGGAGCATAGGCTCACAGGCGCCTACGCCTGGAGCGATCCGAAAGTGGTCATCACGCTCGCGATCGTGGCCGCCTATGTTACCTACTTGTGGCTTTCGCGCAATGCCCACTGGCGGGGTGCGCGTGCAGCCCGTGTTTGCGCGCTGAATTTCGCGGTCGTTCTTTTCAGCTACACGATTGTGAACCTTTACTTGACGAGGTTTCATCGCTTCTTCTAATGCGCCCTGTGTCTAACACGAAAAATCCCGCGATCCCGCGTGCGACCGGCGCCATTCGAATCGCGTTGCTCGGCTGCAACCATCGCACGGCACCTGTGGAGCTTCGCGAGCGCGTTGCTTTCACCACCGAACAAGCGCTCGATGCTGCCATGCAACTTCGCAGCCGTGGAATTCTTGAAGAAGCTGTGGTGGTCTCCACCTGCAATCGGAGTGAAGTCTACGGAGTGCCGAGCGATGGCACTCGGCCGATCACAGAGCTGCTAGAAGAGTTCCTCACCTCCTACCACGGCATCTCTCGCGCGGAGATCGAAGGCCGTACCTACGGCTGGATGGGTGCCGACGCGATTCGGCACCTTTTTCGCGTGGCCGCCGGCCTGGATTCGATGCTGCTCGGCGAAGCCGAGATCCTTGGCCAGATCCGCACGGCCTATGGTCGTGCGCTGGATCACGGAGCCACCGGGCCCATTCTCAATCGCGCCTTTCAGGGAGCTCTGGAGGTTGGGAAGCGTGTCCGCGCGGAGACGGAAGTCGGCGCCCGACCCATGTCCGTTTCGCTTGCGGGCGTCAAGCTGGCCGAACGCGTCTTTGGCAGCCTCAAGGGTCGCTCCGCCTTGATTCTCGGTGCCGGCGAGGTCGCCGAGCAAGTCGTCGAGCATCTGCGCAACCGCGGCATCGGCAGCCTGCGCGTGGTGAATCGTTCTTTTGACCGCGCCCGAAAACTGGCGGAACGTATGGGCGGCGAAGCCATTGGGTGGGACTCGCTCGAGAGGGCCGTTTCCGCGCCGGATATCATTGTGACGTCCGTCGGAGATGCGGGTGCGGTCCTTACGCGCGACAGACTCGTGCGCGCCCTTACGGCTCGCGATGGTCGCCCTGTCTTCGTCGTGGATCTCGGTGTGCCGCGCAACGTCGCGCCGGAAGCCTCCAGCCTCTACAATCTCTATCTCTACAACATTGACGACCTAGGCGAAATCGTCGAGCAGAATAAGCGCGCCCGGGAGGCGGAAATTCCCCGCGCCGAAGCCATCATCTCCGAGCACGTGGCGAAATTTGAGACCTGGCGCGCCGCGCTCGAAGCGACCTCGATCATCGACGATCTGCGCGGCCGCTTTCGCAAGGAGCGCGAGGCGCTCTTACGTGAGCGCCTTGACGCCATCGAGGCCGCCTCGCCCGAAGAGCGGCAGCGCATTGCCGACATTACCGAGGAACTGATCGACCGGGTTCTCGCTGAACCGAGTGCGCGTCTCCGCAACGGCCGCGCCGTTCCAGGTCGCCTGGGCGCGATTCAGGCTCTGCGTTCGGTTTTCGGCCTCGATTTAGAAGGCGAATCGGACGAGGAATCGGAGTGAAGCCTCTGCGCATCGGTACGCGCGGCAGCGCGCTCGCTCTGTGGCAAGCGAATCACACGGCAAACGTTCTGAAGCGTCTGCATAGAATTGAAACCGAGCTTGTCCTCATCCGCACGACCGGCGACCGCTTGCAATCCGCCCCCCTAGCCCAAATGAATGAGCAGATCGGCGCCGAAGCAGGCACGAAAGGCATCTTCATCAAAGAACTCGAAGAAGCCCTGTTTGCCGGCACCATCGACCTCGCCGTCCATAGCATGAAGGATGTACCTACGGAAATTCCTCCGGGCCTCGTATTGGCTGCCATTACCCGCCGCGAAGATCCGCGCGATTGCCTGATCTCACGGCACGGCGGCACGTTGAAGACTCTGCCCAGCGGTGCTCGCATCGGAACCAGCAGCCTGCGCCGTCAGGCGCAACTCCGGCATCACCGCCCAGACGCGGATGTAGTGGATTTACGCGGCAATGTCGACACGCGCCTGAAAAAGCTCGAACGCGGAGAATTTGACTCGATCGTTCTGGCCATGGCAGGCATCAGCCGCCTGGGCCTGGCGAATCGGGTCACGCAGGTTCTGGATGAGGACATCATGCTTCCTGCGGTCGGTCAGGGCGCGCTCGGCATTGAAACGCGTGCCGATGATTCCCTTACGTTGGAATTTGTCTCGGCCCTCGGTGACGAGGAAACGCGGGCGTGCGTCACGGCCGAGCGCTCCCTGCTCGAGGCATTGCAGGGCGGCTGTCAGGTTCCCCTCGGAGCCCTAGGCTCTCTGCGGGGCGGCGAGTTGCATTTAGAGGCGGCCGTCTTTTCTGCGGCTGGGTCGGAGTACATACGGTGTTCTGAGAACGGGCCGGCCGAACAAGCTCGCCCGATCGGTCTCCGCCTCGCGGCGACTTTGATCGAATCGGGCGCCGATAAGCTGCTGCGGCTGGCAGGAAGAACCGTTGGGCAGCGCTGAAAAACCTTTGGCAGGGAAGTGCATCGTCGTCACGCGCGCTCCCGAACAGGCTCGCGAACTGGTCGACAGCCTAGAAAAGTTAGGCGCCCGAGTGGTCTTGCTTCCGATGGTTTCTTTTGCGCCCCCGCGGGACGGACAGCGACTCGATGAGCAGCTCCGCCAACTCGCATCGTTCGACGCGGTCCTTTTCCTCAGTAAGAACGCGGTCGCATATATTTTTGATCGTTGCGCCCAACTGGGCATACAGTGTGAGGTGCTGCTGTCTGGGGATCGCTTCGTTGGCGCCGTAGGGCCAGCGACGGCTCGGGCGCTCGAGGAAAAAGGAGTTCGCGTGAGTTATGTCACGGAGAAGGGAACCGGCGAGTCTCTGGCTCGCGAGTTCGGCCCTTCACTGGCTGGGCGTCGCGTCCTCCTTCCGCGCAGTGACCGCGGCGATGAACGCATCCCGAACGCCTTGCGAGCTATGGGCGCACAGGTGACCGAGGTGATCGCCTATCGTACTGTTGGCCCTGCGGTGGTGGATCCGGATTTTCTGGATCGGACCCGACGCGCAGGGGTAGACGCCATTGTCTTTGCCAGTCCCTCCGCCGTCCACGCCTTCGCTCGCGTGATTGGTGAATCCGATCTTCCGGCTCTCTCGGCGCGTGTCCCCTTCGTCGCCATCGGCCCCACCACGGCTGCCGCGATCCGCAGCTCGGGTGCAAGCGCTCGAATCGAAGCGGAAGAATCCTCCGCGTCAGGAATCGTGAAGGCTCTCATCGAGCATTTCGCGCATCGCTCGGCTCCTGCGAGGCGTGCATGACGTTCCCTACGCACCGCCCGCGCCGACTGCGCCATTCCGACGCGCTGCGCCGTCTTGTCCGCGAAACACAGCTCTCCACACACGGCCTGCTGTATCCGATGTTCGCGTGCCCGGGAAAGAAAGTCCGCACCGAAGTTCGCTCGATGCCCGGTGTCTATCAGCAATCGCCCGATCAGATCGTCGAGGAGTGCCGCGAGGTCGCTGACCTCGGTATCCCCGGTGTGATTCTGTTTGGGCTGCCCGAGCACAAGGACGAGACCGGCTCGGAAGCCTTTGCACCGAAAGCTGCCGTGCAGCGCTCGATCGAAGCGATCCGCAAGGCCAAACTTAGCCTGCTGGTCGTCACCGATGTCTGTCTCTGTGAATACACGAGCCACGGCCATTGCGGGGTCGTCAAGGATGGTGAGGTTCTCAATGATCCGAGCCTGGCACTGCTTGCCGAGGCAGCTCTTTCGCATGCGCGTGCGGGCGCCGATATCGTTGCACCGTCTGACATGATGGATGGTCGTGTCGCCGCGATTCGCCGCAAGTTAGATGAAAACAGCTTTCAGGATGTGGCAATCCTATCGTATGCCGCCAAATACTGTTCCGCGTTTTACGGCCCGTTTCGCGAGGCCGCTCAGTCGGCACCCCAGTTCGGTGACCGCCGCAGCTACCAGATGGATCCCGCGAACTCCCGCGAAGCCTTACGCGAGGTTGCGCTCGATCTTGAGGAGGGTGCAGACATCATCATGGTCAAACCCGCGCTGCCCTATCTTGATATCATCACGCGCGTCCGCGAGCGCTTCGACGTGCCGGTCGCTGCCTACAATGTCAGCGCTGAGTTTTCGATGGTTAAGGCCGCTGCGGAGAGGGGCTGGATCGACGAGCAGCGCATCGTGCTAGAAATCCTCACCAGCATCCAGCGCGCTGGCGCCTCCATCATTCTGACCTACCATGCCAAAGACGCGGCCCGCTGGCTCCGCCACTGCTGAGGTTGCTCCTTCGGGACCGCGAGACGTCTTGCCGAGGCGACTCCGCGGCGCACTTCGAGCCCAATTCCCAGGGTCAAATCCTAACAGAGAAGGTAAGATGGTTCGGCCGTGACTCTCTCGCGTGATCTCCTCGAGCGCGCCCGAAACATCCTCGTCGGAGGCGTGAACAGCCCAGTCCGCGCCTTCCGCGCCGTGAGTGGCTCCCCGCTCATCATTGATCACGCCTCCGGCTCCCGCATGTGGGATGTGGATGGTCGCGAGTATCTCGACTACGTCTGCTCCTGGGGTGCGCTGATTCTCGGCCACGCCCATCCCGACGTTGTCGATGCCATTGCTGATCAAGCTCGTCGGGGTACGAGCTATGGCATGACTTCTCCGCTTGAAATTGAGCTTGCCGAGCGGATCGCACGGGCCATCGTTTCGATCGAGCGCATCCGTTTCGTTAGCTCCGGCACGGAAGCAACGATGTCTGCGATCCGCGCCGCACGCGCCTTCACAAAGCGCGACCTCATCGTCAAGTTCGAGGGAGGCTATCACGGCCACGCCGATAGCTTCCTGGTGGAGGCCGGCTCTGGTCTTGCCACACTCGGCCTTTCCTCAAGTCCTGGTGTGCCGCAAGCCCTGGCGGCGCTGACGCTAAACGTTCCCTACAATGACGCCGCCGCTGTGGAGCGGGTCTTCGCCGAACACGCCGGAAAAATTGCTGCCATCATCACCGAGCCGATCGCGGCCAATATGGGGGTCGTTCCGCCCGAGCCCGACTTTCTGCAATCCCTCCGCCGCATCACCCAACGCGAGGGAGCGCTGCTCATTTTCGACGAAGTCATCACCGGCTTTCGGCTCTCCTACGGCGGCACGCAGAATGCCTATGGTATACAGCCGGATCTTACCGTTCTCGGCAAGATTATCGGCGGGGGGCTGCCGGTCGCGGCGTACGGGGGCCGCCGCGACATCATGGATCAGATCGCCCCGCATGGCCCGGTCTATCAAGCGGGCACCCTGTCTGGCAATCCTCTCGCGATGCGGGCGGGACTGGCCACCTTGGCACTGCTCGAGGATGCGACATTCTACAAGCCGCTCAACGCCAGAGCCGAGCGCCTTGCCAACGGCATCCGCGAGGCTCTGGGGGAATCGGGACTGGCCGGCCAGGTCAATGCGCGCGGGTCGCTGCTTACCCTTTTCTTCGCCCCCGACCCGGTGCGAGATTACTCGGGCGCGAAGAGGTCTGACACAACACGTTTCGCCACCTTCTTTCGCGAAATGCTCGCGCACGGGGTGCTCTTACCCCCTTCACAGTTTGAAGCCATCTTCGTTTCGGCCGCGCATAGCGATGAAGACATTAGTCGCACGCTTGCCGCCGTTCGCGAAAGCCTGAAAATGATTTCATAGGGCTGCTTGCGGGGCAGGGAAGTCCGCAGCCACCTGCCCGGTGAATAGTGGAAAGCGACTTCCACTCCGGTAGTACCCGTGTTCTAGATTTCTGCCCCTAAAGCCCCCTCTCGCCGAAGCCAAGAACCAAAACAAAAGGGTTAGCTAATCAACCTCCTGGTATCGTCCGTGCTTTTCTTGCTCGCGAGCAGGATCTTGAGAGCAGGGAGACTTCGGCATCATGTTTCTTGCGACGGTGGCCTTGTTGCTGCACTTGGCGTGGGTGCCAGAGGCTGCCGATGCCCGCCCCGACATAACGACCGAACCAGCGATCGTATCGTCGACGTCCGCAACGACTAGCTCCCCGTCCGAGTCCGATGATCGGCCTGCCAGGACGCCCGCGACTTCTTCAGGTGGGGTGAACTCACCGAGATTGACAACCGTTTCTCTGGATGCTTCGTCACAGAATTCCCAGGCACTCTCGACCATCCGTGTCCCCTCGATCGAGCCCGGGACGCCGAGGAAGTTCATCTCCGTCGAAGACCAGCACCCGCGGCGCAACTGGCTGATCCTGACGATCGTGCAGCACAGCGCCGCGACATTCGACGCCTATTCGACCCGGCAAGCTGTGTCGGCAGGGGCGAGCGAGGCTGACCCGCTGATGCGGCCGTTTGCCCAATCCCCCGCCATCTACTTCGCGATTCAGGGCGGCCCCGTGATCCTGGATTACGCGGCGCGCCGGATGCAGCGCAGCTCGAACAGCTTCCTTCGTCGGACGTGGTGGCTACCCCAATCCGCCTCGACCGGGCTGTTCCTATTCTCCGGCGTCCATAACCTCCACGTTGCGAATCGGCCCTAAAGGCCCCAGACACAGACCCTCCCAGGGGCGCCTTGGCCACCCTGGTCTACAACATAATACATCTTCGCAGAAGTAAGAGAACGGGAGGTATTTCCTAGGGCTTGCAACCGCGAGCGGCCGTGAATCGCTAAAAAGGCCCAAGCCTTCCCCCTTCCCTGGTTTGCCGCAGATAGCGTCTTATGCGCGCGCTTCGAGGAAAGCCTGAAAAAAGTCGACAATGATCTGCGGCAATTGGGCGCGATTGCGGGACGTGATGAGCTCGTGTCCGGCTTGTTCGATCGGCAGCAAATGCGTGCTCGCTGGGATGAGCTTCCGTGCCGCCGTCATCTCGTCGATTCTGCCAAAGCCATCGCGTGTACCGTGAACGAACAGCACGGGAGTGCGAAGCGCAGGAAAGTGAACCGTCCGGAGCTGTGTCGGGTCCTTCGGTGGATGGAGCGGGTATGACAGCAGGAGGAGCGCATCGATAAGTCCGGGCTCAGAAGCCGCCAGCATCGATCCTTGTCTGCCGCCGTAGGAGTGGCCGCCGAGGAAGACTCGCCCGGTAACTCGCTTCCGCATCACTTCGACCGCCCGCCGCAAGCCCTGCTGGTCGCGCTCGGCAGTGCCACGGGGTGGCCCGTGCGGTTGGGATTGACGAAACGGCAGATCGCAGCGGAGGACGGTCAGTCCAGCTTTGCAAAAGGCGCCCGCCAGAGCCACAAGGAGGGGCGACTGGCAGTTTCCGCCAGCGCCGTGGGTGAGGATGAGACCATCGCCAGAAGAATGTGCCGGTGGGTGAAGATAGCCCCGTACAGAAAAGGGGCCGAGAGGCCCATCTTCAAACGGCCGGAACTCGGGCTCTGTCATCTTTCACCGCTCCAGGTCTGCTCGCGAGTGCTATCGTTAGGCTAGGAAGCTCCCAGGGGACGATCCTTTCTACCCCAAGCGCTACGAGGAGCGCCACCGATCATTCGCAGGCCTTCCATACGAAAATGAACGTTCGTGTCAAAAACGCAGAGCTTTTCTATTCACGACGAGGCAACGGAACTGTCTGCCTCGTTCTAACCGCGATCGGCACCAAGCCCTACGAGCGTATGATGCCGGCCTCACTGGACGATTTTCTGGAGCTGGTCTTCGTCGATCTGCGCGGTGGGGGACGATCGAGTGGCAATCCCACCGAGCTTACCTTCGACGTGCTCGCTGATGATTTGGAGGCCATCCGCTCTGATCTCGGAGTCGAGCGTGTTGCCGTCTTAGGACATTCGATCCTAGGCGTGCTTGCGATTGAGTACAGCCGACGGTGTCCACAAAGTGTTTCGGGCGCGATTGCCGTGGGCACTCCGCCCAGGGGCGATATGACTTGGCTGGCCGCCGAAGCGGCAGAATTCTTCGACCGTGACGCGTCGGATGACCGAAAGCAGGTGCTGCGAAAGAACCTGTCCGCGCTGCCACAGGGGACATCGATGGGCCGTGTCCTAATGGCCCAGACGCCGATGCGTTTTTTCGACTCGCATCTGGATGCCACTTCCCTCTTCGCGGAGGCGGACGTTAAGCCCGCGCTTCTCGAGCACGTGATGGGCGAGTGGACTCACGGGTGGGATGTCACGACCGATGCGGAGTCAACGCGCACACCGTTTTTGCTCCTACATGGGCGCTACGATTACACGGTTCCCTACACGCTTTGGCGTGGTGTCGTAGAGAAGCTTCCCGGCGTCACACTGCGAATTTTCGAGCGGAGCGGCCGCCATCCTTTTTTCGAAGAACCGCAGGCCTTCACTGCGACTGTGGCGGATTGGATGGCAAGGCTTCTCTAAGGTGGGCGGCTGAGAGAGCTACGCGCGGCATTTCTTATCATGCGTCGTAATGTAGTAAGCTTCCCCGGCCATCAAAACAGTTGAGGAGCCAACATGACCGAAAAAGAGATCGAAATTCGGACGGCCGACGGAAACTGCGACGCCGTGCTTTATTCCGCCGAAGACGGACGGAAGCGCCCCGGCGTCATTCATTACCCCGACATCATGGGGATACGCCCGTCGCATCGCGCGATGGCAAAGCGGCTTGCCGAGCAGGGCTACACGGTCGTGCTTGTGAATCCGTTTTTCCGCACGGCCAGGGGGAAACTTTTCGATTTTACGCCCAATTTCGCCGGTGACGAGCGCACCATGAAGCGTTTCGGCGAGCTGGCGGGGCCACTGACGCCCGAGGTGATGGAGCGCGACGCCAAGACCTATGCGGATTTCCTCGCAGTGCAGAGCTCGGTGAGTGGCGCGAAGATCGGTGCGGTCGGCTACTGCTTTACCGGACAAATGGCACTGCGCACGGCTGCGGCCTTGCCGATTAAGAGCGGTGCCATCGCGTCATTTCATGGCGGTGGACTCTACACCGATAAACCAACGAGCCCGCATCTAGTTCTTTCGCGGATTCCAAAATCCGAAGGCGCTCGACTGTATTTCGGGCACGCGGTGAATGACCACTCGATGCCACAAGAAGCGATCGACAAACTCGACGCCGCGCTGAAAGCGTGGGGCGGAAAATATGAGAGTGAAGTCTACGCCGAGGCGCTTCACGGATGGACCGTTGCCGATAGCGCTGCCTACAATCCACTCCAGGCCGAGCGCGCATTCACCAAGCTGAAGGATTTGTTCGCCGCATCGTTGAAGTGATCCATTTACCGAACTAGCGCCTGCCGAGGAACCGCTTGGAGTTCCTCTAGGACCACCTACATTCACTAGGCACTGTACCGCGAGCGCTGCTATGATGGGCGGATCGAAGCCCCGACGAAGCCGGCACGGGCTGCCGTCGGCGCAACCCAAACGCCTTCGCGTGAATCCAAAGCTCGAAACTTTCTCAATCAAGGAGAGCCTGGTGCGGCGACTGCTGGCCTTTTGTGCGGTGGGAGTGACGATCTTTGCGGTAGTGGCGGAGCTGCGCGGGAAGCACGTGGCCACTGTCGCCGCCATGGAGAGCAAGGGAGGCCTCAGTCGGGGCGCGTTCGCTCAACAACGAACCATTGCAGCAGCGGACCCGCTTGGTTTCAGTTTTAGCTTCAGCGCCGACATGTCGGTCGCCGCGCCGGGATGCCCTTTGGGTCCGGCCATGACGTTTTGCAATCAGATTCCGGGCACCATCAGTCCGGTCGTACCGTTCACGATAACTTTCAGCTCGGCGGCCAGTAATGTTTCGATTGGACTTGCGGCGGTCCCCGGGTATTCAGCGGATTTCAGCGCGGGCGACTTTACAATCAGCAACGACAGCTGCACAGGTAACTTTGCTGCGAACGGGAGCTGTTCGTTCGACGTCGCGTTTTCGCCGACCACACTGGGTCCGCGGCAGGCCAGCCTTACACTCAGTGGCACAGGTTTTGTGAACATTGCAGGGACGGGTGCGACGTTCGTCATGGAGCCGCCTACCCCGCCCTCCTGCCCAGGTCCGAGCCTTCCGGGTGATGCCTTCACGTATTGCGCGCAGGCCGTCGGCACTGTCAGCGGACCGCAAACGTTCACAGTTACGTCTACGAATTCCGTGACAGGTCTCAATATCGCTTTCACCGCAATTCCCGGACTCTCGGCTCAATTCAACGCCTCGGATTTCACGATCGAAACGACGACCTGCGGCCCGGCGCTGCCGGCGAACTCGAGCTGCACGCTTGCGGTCGCGTTCACGCCGACCACCAGCGGGCCGCGCTCAGCCTTACTGACTGCAACCGACTCTCAGGGCGATAGCGTCTCGCTCAATCTTTCTGGATCTACCTCCGCGGCGCTCGTGTTTTCGCAGCCGATTACCAGCGCCTGTCGATTGAGGCTGTTCAATTTCTGCAACGAACCGCAGGGCGGGGCGACTCCACTGATCACCTACACGCTTCAGAACAATTCCGGGACACAGATTACGGGCCTGGCCGTCACGCCGCCGGTTCCCACGAGTCCGCCGACACTGCCGCCGACGAACTTCACGGTCCAGAGCACGACCTGCACACCCACTCTCGCGGCCGGTGCGAGCTGCACACTGAGCATCGCCTTTACACCCCAGAATACGGGCCTCATTCAGGCCCCGATCATTGTTACCGATGCGCAGGGCGACATCGTTGGCTTGAACCTCGCCGGCACCGGTGATGACTATGAGTTGTCTCTTGCGAGCGGCCAGGCCACGGAAGTCACCATCGGGCAGGGTGGCACGGCCACGCTCAATGCCCAGGTGGCCGCCGACGGCGTCTTCGGCGCAAGTGGCGAAATGGTCATGCTCGCTTGCCCGTCGAAAATGCCCATCTCTTCGACGTGTGCATTCACTTCATGTCCTCTCAGCATGACGCCTAACTCCACAAGCTCGTTCAGCATCGTGATCGTGACATCGTCGACGCACGGGACTGCGCCCCCGGTGACAAATCCGTGCGGCGGAACGGCGTCGAGCGCGCACGTGACAGGTGCGCCGCAGCTGGCGATTTACTTCGCACCAGAGATCCCTCGCCATCGTGGGCACTTCCCTCCCCTGCTGCTGATAGCGGTAGGCCTTTTGATCGCAATGTTTGTGATTTGGACCAGAGCCAACGGCAGGAAATCGATACGCCTGGTTTTCGCAGCGGCCGGGCTCGCTGCGCTCATTCTCGCAGGCTGCGGTGGCAGCGGCCCAAGCCCCAACATCCCTACGCCGGTCGATGTCTACTCGCTGGAGGTGACCGGCAATGCGCTGGATGCCAGCGGCAATCCGCTAAACGCTTCGCGCGCGCTTGCCTTCACGCTCGATGTCATTGCCGGTCCTTAGTGGTTCGTTCTCCGAGGCGCAAGTCTACTGGGAAGCAGGTTTGCTGTTCTTGGGCTTTGCCGTCAGCTCGGAGATTTCAGGCGCGGGCTGCGCGCCACTCCGGGTGCCGGCTACGGGGTATTTCAGCGCGAGCCATTTTTCGATGCCGCCGTCCAGGATCTGGATGTTGAGGTAACCGAATTCGCCGAGCTTCTTTACCATGTCGCTCGTGTCGTTCGGACACGAGCCGTAGAAGATCAGGAGCTTGTTGCGCGGAACGGGAATCGGAAAATTCTTGATCTGCATGACCCACGGGTAGTTGATTGCCCCGGGGATGTGCTGTTCGGCGTAACCGTCGGGGGGTTGCGTATCAACGAGCGCGATATCGGCGCGCTTGTCGTCGATCATTTTGAGAACGTCAGCAGGCCTGATGGTCTCGGGAGGCGCGGCTGAAGCGGCGACAAAAGCGGGGTCGGAAATTCCGGCGTCGTCCTGCGCGCCCGCGATCGGAATGCCGAAGATCATGGCCAGCAAGATCGCCGATCCACCTGCGAGCCAAGTCTTCATCGCTAGCTCCTGGCCTTCAATTTCCCGTCGATGCTAACGCGTCTTATCACAGGCAGTCAACGGCGCTCGCTCGTACCGGTCCCCCACGCCTGACCGACACGTCCCGCAACTATTTCCCCCTGGGTGGGTTTTACCAATTGGATATAACGGTCCCAGTTTGAGCTTACGGGAAGTAGCACTTATTTCATAATACTAGTACCTGGTCCGTGTCCCGATCTGCCCATCTCGAAGTGGCAGCGGGACCAAGCATGGGAGGGACTGATACCATGAGGTCGCTACCGCGGTTCCGTCATCTTCTGCTTCTGTCCTTGGCCCTAACGTTCATCCTGCCAACCATTTCGCATGCGCAGGTAGCTGTTTCAATCACGCTTGCCCCCCCAGCCATACCAGTTTACGTGCAACCAGCCTGCCCTGTTGAAGGCTATCTCTGGACGCCTGGCTACTGGGCCTGGGGTTCGGCTGGCTACTACTGGGTGCCGGGCGTTTGGATTGCGCCTCCCCACGTGGGGCTGCTGTGGACGCCCGGCTATTGGGGGTTTGTCGGCGGAGTCTATGCGTGGCGCCCCGGCTATTGGGGACCCCACGTAGGGTTCTACGGCGGGATTAACTACGGCTTCGGCTACGGGGGCGTCGGTTTCGTTGGTGGAGCGTGGCGCGGCGGCGTATTTGCGTACAACACCGCCGTGGTTCATGTGAACGAGACTGTCGTTCATAACGTGTATGTCGACCGCACGGTCATCAACAACACGACCGTCGTCAATCGCACCAGCTTTAATGGCGTTGGCGGCGTGACGGCGCGTCCGACAGCGCAAGAACAGGTGGCCATGCGCGAACAGCACTTCCAGCCAACGCCTGATCAAGTTTCACACCAAATGTCAGCGAGCCACGACCACACCATGCTGGCATCGGAAAATCACGGCATGCCGCAGCATGCCGCGTTCGCCTCAGTGAACCAGCGGCAGTTCAATCAACAACAGCGAATTGCCAATGGCGTTCGTTCCGGCCAGCTGACACCAGGCGAAACCGCGCATATCGAGCATCAGGAGGCCGCGATTCACCAAGAAGTCCACAACGATCGAGCGGCCAATGGCGGTCACCTGACGCCGCAGGAGCACAACCAGATCGAGCACCAACAGAACTCCGAGAGCCACGAGATCTACAAGGACAAACACAACGACAAGACGGATCATCACTAGACAGCGGCGATCGGAATCGATCGGTAAGGGGCGTCCGTCATCGCGGACGCCCTTTTTTCTTGCGGCGCCGATTTTGACTTTGACACACGGCGCCCAAGAGATAAGTAAGTGCTTATTTCCGAGTCACTTACAGGACGGACGCGGGCTGCCAAAAATCGGAAAATTGTAACTCTCGTACTATTTCGCCTTTTTAGGACTCTCGCTAGATTGGAACGTGCGGGCTCGCCAGCAGACCAGCAATGTTGCCCAAGACCCGCAAAAAATCCTGGGGGGTATCGCACGAATGGAATCGACCACCGCAGTCCACGAAACAAATACGAAATCAGAAGGAGGCGCTCCGTCGACCTTCGTCGAGCGCCGCCGGCGTCGCCGCGCGAAAATCTCCGCCCAACTCCACATCCGCACGGCGAACACGCCCGAGACGTTTGAGGAAGTCTGCATGACGGTCGACGTCTCGCGCGATGGCCTGCTGTTCATAGCAAATAGGCGGGGTTATTGGAAAGGCCAGGCCCTGCATGTCACCTTTCCCTTCTCGACCGATGCGAACGCGATCAATCAGGCGCAGTCCGCAGAGGTCGTGCGCGTGGCGGAAATGGCCGGAGGGAAGTGGGCAGTCGCCGTGCAATTTGAGGCGGCGGCCGTGCAGGCAAAGGACGCCGACAAAAGCGGAGCGTTTTCTGTCAACTCCGTCGCGCTGTCGCAGGCCAAACAGCAGCAAATGGTGCTCGCGGTCGAATCCGACGGCCGTACTGCGGAAATCATGCGCAACCTGTTGCAACAGGATGGCTACAACGTTGTCCTCGTCTCGACGGCGCAGGAAGCCCTGGATATTCTTCGTACCGCAGTACCCGCAGTGTTCATTGCCGAAGTGGAAGCACAGGACATGTCCGGGCATGATCTCTGTCTGATCATCAAGCGCAACGAGCGGCTGCAGCGCGTGCCAGTAATCCTACTGACCCGTGCAGCGCAACCCGCGGATTACACGGCGAGCCACCAGTTGGGGGCGGTCGTTTGCATGGCGAAGCCGTTTCAGCCGGAGCGGCTGCTGCACGTCGTGCGACTCGTCGCGCCGCCGCCATCGATGAAGACGGTGTACGGCGCGTCCCGCGCGATGTCCAACACCATCGAGCGTACTCTATAGCAAGGTGCGAGCTTCGAAACCATGACTTGTGGGCATGGTTCGCCTTGCCTGTAAGCGTTCCCCCCACCCGTGTCCGCTCCTTAGCTACCGCCCCGCCATCACCAACACAGGCATAGAACCTGCCTGCGTCACCGACGGAACAATTCCGCTTGAATCTCCTGTGCTGAGCTCGACCGCAAGGTGATGACGAAGGCGTTGGGACTGTCGTGCGCGCGTGATACGATGGCCGAGATGAACGAAAAATTTTTTGTAGGGCTGATCCAGATGCGGTGCACAAAGGATGCGGGAGAAAATCTCGCGCGTGCCTGTGAAAAAATCCGCGAGGCAGCCCGGCGCGGCGCCCAGATCATCTGCACGCAGGAACTGTTTCGCAGCGAATACTTCTGTCGGACCGAAGACGCGGCACGGTTCGATCTGGCCGAAGCCGTTCCGGGGCCGGCAACCGACGCACTGACAAAGGTCGCCCGCGACAACAAAGTGGTGCTCGTCGCTTCCTTATTCGAACGCCGCGCCGCCGGGATCTATCACAATACCTGTGCGGTGATCGACGCGGACGGTTCGTTCCT
>CAYOXF010000050.1:0-9277 GCA_964407845.1 uncultured Acidobacteriaceae bacterium
CACCGTTCTTGCCGCTGCCATCCTTCTCGCCGACGAGGACTGACTCCCCTTCGCTAACTCGCCGTCTCGAGCACCGACGCGATGAAATGCACCAGCCGCAGCTGCCGACCGATAACAACGCGCGAAGATATCCCAGGTCCCCACAGCGGATTTCCCAACGCAGTAGCTGCCCGCTTGCTTGAGGGTCAATGGATTATCTTAGCAGGGGCGTAACTGCGCAGATCGAGGCGTATGTAGTCGACGGCTCGTGCCCCTGAAGTGTGTTTGGGTCCGTCGTTTTGCTTGGCTTGCTTGTGTCGATTTTTCTTCCGGGATTCCCCTCGCCTGGCATCCTGCTCATGCGAGCCCCGCCTGCCCACGGCGCGGGGTCTATCACTGAGGTACGAGATTAAGAAAATATTCGTGGACTAACGTATCGCTCGTTAATTCCGGATGAAACGTCGAGGCGAGAATCCGTCCCCTACGCACAAGCACGGGATGGCCCCCGTCCTCCGCGAGCACTTCGACTCCCTCGCCGATTGACTCGATAATCGGTGCTCGAATGAAAACCATTTCCAGTGGCTCTTCGCGCAGTCTCGTCGACCCCATATGCACATCGCTCGCAAGCTGCCGCCCATATCCATTGCGCAGGATCGATATGTCCAGCAGACCCAGCGAGTCTTGCGCCGGTCCGTGCACCTCTCGGGCGAGCAGGATCGCACCGGCGCACGTCCCGAAAAACGCGCCACCATTCGCCGCAAACTCCTTCAAAGCGCTAAACAGCCCTTCCTCCTGCATCACCTTCAGGTGCGTTGTACTCTCCCCACCGGGCAAAATGAGGCCCTTGAACCCATCGAGATCGCCCGGCGTCCGGACGAACGCATGCCTCACGCCCAGCCGTTCCAACCCCCTCGCGTGCGCCTCGTAATCTCCTTGTATCGCAACAATTCCGATCTTCGCCGTCACTGACTAACGACCTCCCCTCACCAACCACGCGTCTGGAGCAAATCCTTCTCCTCCATCTGTCGCACGTCGAGACCCCGCATGGCCTCGCCCAGTTCCTCTGACGACTCCAGCACCATCTTCGCATCCCGATAGTGCGTGGTCGCCTTCACAATGGCCCGCGCGCGCTTGGCCGGATCGCTCGATTTAAAGATTCCCGATCCCACGAACACCGCCTCTGCCCCGAGCTGCATCACCAGGGCTGCGTCGGCCGGTGTCGCAATTCCACCGGCGGAAAAATTCGGTACCGGCAGCTTCCCGTTCTTCGCCACCCACGCAACGAGCTCGAACGGCGCACCCAGTTCCTTTGCCGCATGCACAAGCTCTTCCTCCCCAAGCGTCGTGAGCGCCCTCATCTGTCCGACGATCGCGCGTAGGTGCCGTACCGCCTCGACGATGTTTCCCGATCCTGCCTCGCCTTTGGTTCGAATCATCGCCGCACCTTCGGCGATGCGCCGCAGTGCCTCGCCCAGATTTCGCGCCCCGCACACGAACGGTACTTTGAAGCCGTGCTTCCACACGTGATGCTCCTCATCAGCCGGCGTGAGCACTTCACTTTCATCGATGTAGTCCACTTCGAGCGCTTCCAGCACCTGGGCCTCGGCAAAGTGACCGATCCGAACCTTCGCCATCACAGGAATTGACACTGCCTCCATAATTTCACGAATGATGCGAGGTGCCGCCATACGTGCCACGCCGCCTTCCTTGCGGATATCGGCCGGCACACGCTCCAGCGCCATTACCGAGCACGCCCCCGCCTCCTCGGCAATCTTCGCTTGGTCGGCGTTGGTGACGTCCATGATGACGCCGCCCTTCAGCATTTCGGCCAGGCCCACCTTGACGCGCCACAGATTGTTACTCATCAAATCCATTTTCGTTCCTCCCGGTTCCTGTTCGGCTTCATTGTTGTCACGCGGCCGTCAACGGTGCGGACGACCCGGGCTGCTAGCTTCCCTCCGCGTCGACCGATTTCTCTCCGGCCGGGGCACTCCGCTGAAACCGAGCCGGATCGATCACGACGAACGTCGCTTGCCCTCTGGCCAGCACCTCGCCGGCTGCGCTCCGAATCTCCCCTTCCCGCGACCGCGTCCTCCCGTTGCGCCCTGTTTCCCACCCTTCCAAGACCAACTCGTCCTCCACCGGCACCGGCCTTCGGTATTCCACCGTCAAGTCGGCTGTCACAGCGTGCTCCTGCCCGAAGCGGCTCACCTTCGCCATCACTTCATCCAGCAGGGTTGCGATCAAGCCGCCATGTAAATAGCCGGCGGCGCCTTGATACTGTGCGCCGATACGAAATTTGCCCCGAATGCGTTGCGCCGCGTCATCTTGCTCAAATGTGAGCTGCATCCCGTGCGCATTCGCACCGCCGCAGACGAAGCAGCCATTGGTCGGATTGGGTCGCAGTAGCATAGGATCTGTTCTCTATCAGACCAGCGCCACGCGCCCGCGGAATTCGTCCCTTGTCCGACGCTGCCGCTTGTGCAGCTCGGCCTTCAGGACGTCGCAAAATGTCTGCACACCGCGTGCGATGACCTTTTCGTCCACGCTTGCAAAACCGAGCCGCAGCGTGTTGGGTTGAGGATTCTGCAGATAGAAGTAGCGACCGGGAACGAAGTAGATCCCCCGTTCCCGCGTGTGAATCAGCAAATCGCCAGCATCGAACCCGGGAGGCAACGTGACCCAAACCGTCATGCCACCCTCCGGACGTGTCCAAGCCGTCTCCTCCGGCATGTGCTTTTCGAGTGCCCTTTCGATCGCTTCGAGCCGGCTGCGGTGCACACGCTTCATTCGTGCAACGTGCCGCTTCAGATGACCCCGCTCAATGAACTCGGCCAGCGTCGCCTGCGAAAACTGGTCCGTATGCAGATCCGTGGCGAGCTTCACCAAGCGCAGCCGCTCCATTGCGCTTTCCGCTCCGATACACCAGCCTACGCGCAAACCAGGAAACGAGATCTTCGAAAAGCTGTCGATCTGGATCACATTGTCGTGCGTGTCAAGTGACCGCAACGACAATAGCGCGGCTCCGCGAAGCCGTGTGCGGGCATAAATGCTGTCCTCGATGATGGGTACTTGGTAGCGCGCCGCCACCTCCAACAGGCGCCGTCTCTCAGATAAGGGCATGGCCGTCCCGGTCGGATTGTGAAAGTCGGGCGTGATGAAAATAAACTTCACACGATTCTGCAGCAGAACATTCTCCAAGGCATTCACGTCCAGGCCCACATGACCGGTCCGGGACGGCTCAGCCTCCACCGGCACGGCGAGGGTGCGCACGCGAGCCCCGGCAAAGAGTGAAATGGCGCCCGGATACGCCGGGTTTTCAATCGCCACGGCATCTCCGGCACGCAAAAAGGCTTTACAAATTAAGTCGATGGCCTGCTGACCTCCGTCGGTGATCAGAAGCTGCTCAGGCCGAACATTTAGGTTTTCTTCCCGGAACCATTGCAGCACGGCGCGTCGCAACGGCTCATAGCCGTCGCTAGCACCAAGCTGCAAAATCCGCCGTCCTTCCCGACGTAGGACGGCGTTCGCGCACCGTCGAAACTCTTCCACCGGGAAAAATTCCTCCGAAGGCCGCGCGCACGTGAATGCCAGCGCTCCTGCCGGCACGTCCGGCATCAACCGGCTCAAACTTTCATCGCCGCGCTCATCTGCAAATAGCGATTCCCACCGTGCGCCTCCTCCGTTTCCGTTGGCGCGGGGTGGCGGAGAAAACTGTTTATTCGCTGCGCCACAAATGAATGTCCCTCGCCCGACGTGTCCCTCAATTAGTCCTTCCGACTCCAGCTCGGCGTAGGCGTTTGCTACCGTAGTGCGGTGTACGCCCAGTTGACTTGCCAGTTCTCGGCTCGCCGGAATGCGATCACCATTGCGAAGTTCTCCGGAATGGACCAGTGCACGAAGCTGATCCCGCAACTGCACGTACAGCGGGATGTGGCTTTCCGACTGAAGAAGCAGCGGCAACATTGGACTCATCCTCTAGGCCAATATAGCGCGATTCGGAAGGCGATAAAGAGCCAATTTGGATGGGCTGGTTCGCCCCGTTTCAGCCAGGAGCGAGGTCGTTAACAGGGCTATTCGCTGAATAGTTTCGACTGCGCCTCGACCACTCTCGCGACGGCTCGCCTCGCTCGCGTCGATCGGCGCGCTACACCTACTACTCCCAGAACCCGGAGCTCGGCTAGCGCCGAGCGAGGGATGAACATGTGTAGGACGTTTCCGTGCAGGTCGGGCGGCATCAATTGCACCCCGGAGTCCAGCAAGTCCAGTAGGTTGTTCGCAACAATCCCCTCCATTGTGTCCTCGTCCCGAAATTGGAGGCGCACCCAAAGCCCGTCGAGCTTGGGCCGACTCAAAAAGGTCTTCCGCTCCGGCTCAAATTGGTCCTTAAACTCGCGCACAAAGTAGACCGACTTTACATCGCGCAGCGGGATGGACGCGTGCTCCCCATCAAGTGTAAGCAGGTCAATAGATTCCGAACGGCCCAGGGTTGCGGGGTTTAGATATCCCCTCCAGGACTTGCGGTCAAGAAGCAGCACCACGACTTTCTTGTGGGTCGAGGCTGGGGAGTGGCTCCTCACGAGTTCGACGCCTTCGGCGGGGAAATATTGATATGCCCTCGCAGACTATGTTATCTTGTGTGCGCCGTTTTTCAACTTATTGGTGCTTAAAGGGTTAGCGGCGGAGCGCCAACGATTGATAGCAAAGGACAGATCCTAAGATCGGCCTCTGTTGTCGCCCTCATCACCGCTATCAGCCGGATTTGCGGATACTTACGCGATCAACGGGTGGCTCTCCTGCTCGGGACATCGCCCGCCGCCGACTGCTTTGTCCTGGCTTTCCGCATTCCGAGCCTGGTACGGCGAATGACCGCCGAAGGTTCTTTGGGCGCCTCGCTGATCCCTGTCTTCACGGTATATCTGCGCGATCACCCCGGTCGGCGCGCCTGGGCCTTTGCCGAAAGGGTGTTTTGGGATCTGGGCGTCCTGCTTGCGGCCCTCGCCAGCCTCGGCGTAATTTTCTCACGACAGTTGATCGGGATCTACACCGTCTTTGGGGGACACCCTGGGGGGTGGGGTCTGGCGGTCTATCTGAATCGGATTATATTTCCTGCCATTTTGTTCATCGGGCTGGCGGGCGTGGCCACGGCTTTGCTGCACAGCCTCCGTGTCTTTGCTCTGCCCGCGGCCACGCCCGTGCTGTTCAACCTCGCGATGATCGCGTGCTCACTGGGCGTCGTGTACCGACCGATTCTCGAGCGTGTGCCCCTGCCGTACCGTACCCCGGCGGTGGCCCTCGGTCTGGGAGTCTTAGTCGGCGGCGCGCTCCAGCTGGGAATCCAACTGCCCGCCTTAGTAGAGCGCGGCATGCGTTTTCGTCCGGAACTATCTGTTTCCGATCCGGGCGTGCAGAAGGTAGCGCGCTTGATGGGACCAGCCTTTTTCGGCATGGGTGTGTATCAGATCAACCTGTTCGTCGACACGGTGTTCGCCTTTTCCTGGAAGATGCCCTCGGGAAGCGCGTCGTCGCTCTATCTTGCCGACCGCGTCATGCAGCTCGTATTGGGAAGCTATGCGATCGCAATCGCAACGGCCATGTTTCCGACCATGTCCCATCAGATTGCTGCGGGCGAGTGGGATCAAATGAAGCGAACCTTCAGCTTCTCGCTAAGAATCGTGTCCTTCATCACCATCCCTGCCGCCGCCGGATTGATCCTGCTGCGCAAGCCCATTGTTCAGGTCCTTTTCCAGCACGGCCAATTCAGCAGCGAATCTACGATTCTGACCGCGCGCGCGCTTTTCTTTTACTCGCTGGGCTTGCCTGCTTTTGCGGCCATCCGGCTCATTACGCCGATGTATTACTCGACCCAGGACACGATGACGCCCGCGCGCATTGGCGTCTACGTGCTCGGCCTGAACATCGTGCTCAACACGATTTTCTTGTTGTTTTGCTTTCGCGTGTTATCCAACGGAAGCCCGGCACTGGCGAGCTCTCTGGCCGCCTACTTCAACTTTTGCGCTTTGTTTGTGCTTTTTCGCAGGCGCCATGGCCGACTGGGGGCCCGTCGGCTAGTATCGTCGTTCGGCCGAATCGCTGTGTGCGCGGGCGCCATGGCCTCTGTCGCTTATATCGGGTTGCGCGCCGGGTACCTTGCGGGAGAGCGGCCCTTGCTCCTACAAATCGGGCGCCTGGCCGCCGTGGTCCTGGCGTCGATGGCGGTATATTTCGGACTGGCGCGCTTGTTGCGATGTGAAGAGTTGTCTGAACTCTTCCTTCTGTTGCGCCGAAGGAGCCCGCGGGCCGAGGGGGTGGCGGAGGTGGCCTTGCCGCAAGGCTAGGAGCAGACCGGCGAATGGGTGGTGAGAGGATGAATTTGGAAGCGCATGTTCGAACGTTTTTGAACGCCGTGCGAGTCGAAAAGGGCCTCGCTGAAAACACGATCAAAGCGTATCGCCGCGATCTGGAGAAATTTGTCGTTTTTGCCCGGCAACGGAAGCTCTCGACCGAGCATGTCGAGCGCACCGACATTGTCGACTTCCTGGGCACCTTGTACCGCAAAGGGCTCGACAGCCGCTCGGTCGCCCGACACCTCGTTACGGTCCGCAATTTCTTCCGCTTTGCGTTAATCGAGGGATACGTTGAGCACGATCCCTCGCTGACGATCGAATCGCCGAAATTCCGACGGAGCCTGCCGGACTTTCTGACCGTCGAAGAGGTCGACCGCCTTCTCTGCCAGCCGGACCTGAGGTCAGTGACCGGCCTTCGCGACCGGGCCATGATCGAACTGATGTACTCGTGCGGGCTGCGGGTTTCTGAGCTTTGCCGCCTATTGGTTTCCGACCTGCAACAAGAGGAAGGATGTTTGCGGTGCATCGGCAAGGGCAACAAACAACGGCTTGTGCCGGTTGGCCGCGAAGCACTCAAGATCGTGGAGCGATACTTGCACGATTCGCGACCGAAACTGCTCGGCGACCGCACCTCGCCGTATCTCTTCCTTGGTCAGACGGGAAACATCGTTGACCGGGTCGCCTACTGGCAACGGCTTCGTGACTATGGGCGCCGGGCAGGCATTCGGAAGAGTCTCAGGCCCCACATGCTCCGGCACAGCTTTGCCACACACTTGCTCGATCGCGGTGCCGATCTTCGTTCAGTGCAGATCATGTTGGGCCACTCGGACATATCGACGACGCAGATTTACACCCATGTCGTGGAGGAACGATTAAAGCAGGTTTATAAAGCGCATCACCCGCGGGCCTGAAAGCGGGTTGGATCAGCCAGGAGGAAGACGACTTCATGCCGGATTACATCTACTTACTCGAGAGCAGGCTCTCCCCCGAGCAGCGCGCCGCCCTCGAACGGGTTCAGGAACTGGCTCGTATGCAGGATATCAATGTCTATCTGACGGGAGGCGCGATTCGCGATCTCATATCCGGCCAGCCAATTCGCGATCTCGACTTCACCGTCGAAGGCAATCCAGTTCGCATGGTGCGGGAGTTGGAGAAAGGCGGAGCGCGCGTGCTGGTGGAGAACGAACGACTTCGTTCCTACGACCTCGTCTTTGCCGGGGACGCGGACGGATCCATTTCCGCCGCGCGTGACGAAATCTATGAGCGACCCGGCACAAAGCCCGAACAGCGCTTCGCCAGTATCATCGAGGACCTGCGCCGACGCGACGTGTCGATGAATGCGATCGCGATTTCACTAAACCCGAACTCGCGCGGCTTGCTCCTGGATCCCACAAACGGTCTCGCCGATTTGGAACGGCAAGAGATTCGCGCACTTTCCATCCACGCCTTCACTAACCAGCCTGTGCGCCTGATGCGGGTGCTGCGCTATTGTGCGCGCATGGGATCCAAGATGGAATCAAGAACGCAGGAGTGGTTCGAGCTGGCCATGCAGCGCGGGCTGCAGGAAAACATCGAAGGGGCTGACGCTGGCGAAGAAGTACGGGGACTGGCGCGTGAGGACCAGCCAACGGCAATCCTTAAACAGTGGGAAGCTCACGGCTTGCTGGCGGCGATTCACCCACAGTTGCAGCGCCGCAAACCGAACTACGACGCCCTGAACAAACTCGCCCGTGTCCGGACGAACTATCTCACCGCAGGAATGCGTCCGCGCCTGCCTGCAGCCGTAACGTATTATACGCTCGGGAGACTGAAGCCCCGCGAAGCCGCGTCAGCCTTGCGACACCTGGAGTTTCGTGCTGCGGAGATCGAGGCAATCTCTAGCCTGGTCCCCGAAGCGCAGAAAATCGTCAAAACGCTGAAGAGCCGAAAGACGAACTCACCGCGAGACGCCTACTTCTATCTCGCTTCTGTACCTTCGGAAATGCTCGTGTTTATCGAAGTCGAGATGCCTAACCCACGCGTCCTATCGAAGATTCGAAGTTACGTGCAGAAATGGCGCCCCATGCGACTGGCCCTTCCCGTGGCCGAGCTCGACGCGCTGGGAATTGCCCGCGGCCCCAAATTCGACAAAATTCTTGAACAATTGTTCGAGTTACAACTTCGCGGAAAGGCGCGCACGCCTGAAGACCGCACCAAGGTGCTTCGCTCCCTGGCGGGAATTAAAGAAGAGCCGAAGAAAAAAGAAGAAAAGGAAAAAAAGAAGCGCAAAACGAAAGGAGCCGCTTCCGCAAAGTCTGAAGAGAAGACTGCCGCCACAGGAGCTGTTTCCATGGCCGCCGGGCAACCCTCTACAAAGCCTGGACCCAACAGGAAGGCTGCGGGAGACCATGGCGGCCCGCGGAAACACGCGGCGCCACCGCGGCCGAAAGGGGGCCCCGCGAAGAAGGTGCGCGGCCGCTAGCTGGCTTGGCAAACACTTTGGTTGCGGATCGCCTCCGGTTCATGATCTTGAATTGTCAGCGCCGAGTTCGCATACCCATGGGGGAGCTTCGGAAATTCCTGTCGCGGGCGCAGAGGCAATTGCGGTTGCCTGCTGACTCGGTTACGGTCTGTCTTGTCACGGACGCCGCCATTGCTCACTGGAATCGCGCCTATCGCAGAAAGCCGGGCGCCACCGACGTGCTGTCGTTTCCCACACGCGGGGGGCGGAGGAAGCTACGGCGTTCGGGGAAGCAGGCAAATGCGCCTCCTTTTGCTTCCCTGCCTTCGTCACCCTCCCAGGATGGCTCACCACGCTATTGGGGGGATATCGCTATCGCTCCGGCCGTGGCGCAGCGAAACGCCCGCCGCTTCGGTCGTCAACTGGGCAATGAACTGTGTACATTGATTCTGCATGGTCTGCTGCACTTGATGGGTTACGATCACGAGACCGATACGGGTCAGATGGACCG
>CAYOXF010000051.1:0-76469 GCA_964407845.1 uncultured Acidobacteriaceae bacterium
AGCCGCTCGGCCGGGAGCACCTGGGGTTGGCCTTCGCTGCTGTGTTGGTGCTGATTTATGTGCTGGTGGTCGGCTGGTTCAAGTCGTTCAAGACGCCGCTGGTAATCATGGCTCCCATACCCCTGACGCTTGTCGGCATCCTTCCCGCTCATGCATTGATGGGCGCATTCTTTACCGCGACTTCGATGATTGGCTTTATCGCCGGCGCAGGAATCATCGTTCGAAATTCGATTATTCTGGTCGATTTCATCGAACTACGCCGCTTGCACGGCATGCCGCTCGAACAAGCTGTCGTGGATGCCGGCGCGGTCCGATTCCGTCCCATGCTTCTGACGGCGGCCGCGGTGGTCGTCGGCGCAAGCGTGATTTTGTTCGATCCGATCTTTCAGGGCTTGGCCATCTCGCTGATGGCAGGCGAAGTCGCGTCGACCATGCTCTCCCGCATGACCGTTCCGATTCTCTATTATTTAAGCCAGGGCGGTAGGCACAACGCCACACCGCCTCTTGGCGAAGATCTTGTAGGCGCAACTGATTAGACGGAGGCAATTGCCATGAACGTAGAACGATATCTCAGAATGGTTGCCGGTGCTTTCATTCTTATCTCACTCGCATTGGGTTATCGGGTGAATCCCTACTGGTATTTGTTCACCGCTTTTGTGGGTCTGAACCTACTCCAATCAGCGTTTACGAATTGGTGCCCGATGATGACGATTCTTCGCAAAGCAGGCGTGAAGGCATAAGTTTCTTAACGGTCATTGGCAAAGGGCCAGCGGACTCTAAACCAGTCGTGCACGAATCGTGACGTTTGGAGCCCATCTCTTTTCGACAAGGCCATCGGAAATCTCCTTCGACAAACCACCGACGCGGACTAAGAAATGGGGCAACGAATGATCTGAGTTAGCTGCGCGGCGAAAGGAGCGAAAAAAGACGAGGTTCTATTTCCGCGACAGGCCGAATAACCAGAAAGTCCCATGCTCCGGAACTTCGCTAGAATCACTGTGTGCAAAAGCCCCATTGCGCACACCGAGCCGAGTGGCGGCTGCTGCGTGGACGGCCTCCGCAGCGTCTTTCTATGCATTACCAGCTCGGCTGCGATTACGGGACCTCGCTCCTCACGATTTACAAGGAGGGCGATCCCGTCTTCCTATGTGCCTCTCACGCTGCTGCAATAGGACGGCCGGATGATAACTGCATCGCGGGTGTCCGGCTCATAGAGGTTCCATCGGCTAACGGCGACAGTCCGCCAAAAAACGACGCACCAATCCAAGCTCAGGAGTCTGCCGCCGCAAAGCAAAGTGCCTGTGTTCGAACGGCAAACGTGGGCAGTCCTGTCCCAGCAAAGGTCGGACGAGAATCCGATTTATCCCACAGGCGCCCGGTCCGCGATCTTACCTACGGGAATTCTGCAAAGGCATTAGTAGACGAAACGATTTGGAATATGCCGCCAGGCGATTACGAGGTCTACAGAACGGCGCTCGAACAGGGGAAATCCGCTGCAGAAGCGGCACAATCGGCAGGCGGACAGTTTGCTATTGTCCATCGCAGAATCAGTGAGTGCACGCGCAAGATCGAGGCGGTTCTTTCGGAATCCAAGGCAACCATCAACGTACGCGACGTCATCGACAAGCCATTGGAACACGCCGTGGGAGAAATCATCAGTAACATCACCATGAGTGACGCGGAAAAGGATGCAGCCATTGATCGTCTCGGCGCATTTCAAGAGCAGATCAACCGCGGACTCGACCGACAAATTACTCCCCTCCAGGCGCACCGGATCGCACGGGCCATCGGCGAACGCGCAAACTGGGGAACAGGAGCGTGTCTTTCGGAGGAATTGAAGCCAGCGTTTCGAGTGGTTTATAGCAGCGTAAGAAATGCCATTCGTCGAGCGGTTCCTGAAGCCGACGAACTTGACGAACGTTTGGCCAACCTGTACGTGGCCAAAGCTGACCTCGAAAACGTGTCCACCGCGAAAACCCTGCACACCCAGGCATGCGTCAGCAGTACCGGCCCGCTAACCGGGAGTTGACCAACCAGGCGAGCGAACACCTAATCGAGTTGCCTGTGATTCGTGCGCTTCCAATCGATCCGCCAACGTCCACGACCTATCGAAATCCAAACCAGTTCCTTTACAGGAGTGCCCTTCGCATGATGGTAGAGCAGCGCGGTGCGCTGATAAAAGCCGCGAGTGTGCCAAGAATTGCGGAATGGGAATCGATGAAAGTCCAGATGGTGGCAGAATTCGTGGCACAGCGTGCTCAAGAACGTACCGAATGACGTGATGTGGTTCCGAACGGCGGTTCTCATCCAAACCCGGATCAGCTTTGTGTCGGGGCGATAGTCGCCGAAAAGCTCGATGGTGGAGCGTTCCCGAACGCGCAGAGGTCTAGCCGCCAGCACGCGCACAGCACACTCGGGTACTCGGTAAAAATCAGCAGCAGTTCTTAGAAACTCGTTACATGCAACGGAAACGTCGTTAATGACACCGGTCCCCATTTCAGTTTCGATCATCCCAGCAAGGGCGACCAGTCTCTGGTCCGACGGTAACGGCAGCATTTGCAGCCGTTCGCTATCGAGAAAGGCGTTATGGTTCGCCTGCTTACGAGGAGGAGTGTCCGTCACCATATGCGCGGGTCGCAGCGCCATTTGTGAATCAAGCTAGCGAGAAGCCTTTCCATACACCGCTGGAACGTAATTGGGTCACTGTCGGCGTGGCCTTTCTCCTTCTTCTCACTCATCGCCGGACTCTCGGGACAAGGCTCGCTTGAAACCTGACAGGATTGGTGGGCCCGGGGACACCCTACGAGGCTGCTGCGCTCGAACGCGGGAATCCCGCGCCCGTCATCACTTCTTCGCTCTGTGCTCGGTGCCGATCGCAATGCGCGCCGATTAGCAACAACCACTGGTACAGATCGAGCTCTCCCAAAACCGGATGAGCGTAGAAGTGCTTCCTTAGATCGGCGCCGGTACTGCTGGCGAACTCCCGCGTACCCTGGCGAACCGCCTCGAATTCTTTCAACAGCTGCTCGTCGGGCCACTGACCGCGAGGTACAAGATACTCGGGCGCTTGAAAACGTGTTACGCGGCCCGCCACGTCTTCAACGAGAGCGCTGTCTCTGCCTTCCATCGCGCTACGCTTCGAAAGGGCTGGTCCATCGCTTAGGGTTTTTTGAATCAGCCCGAGCACGCGTCCTTCCACCACAGCGATGTGCTCTACACACTCGGCCACCGTCCACCGGCCAGGCACGGGGCGATAGTGGAGCTGTTCGCGTGAAAGCCCCTGTACAGTCGCCAGCAGTCGCTCGCGCGAGTCTGCGAGATTCTTTAGAAGCGTTTCACGTTCGGCCGCCGTCATCATATTTTCCCGCCTCCTTAGATTAAAATCGCCGGCATAGCCATTCGGCAATCGACGGAGAGCTCGGATGATGCCTACTTCGCTTCTCCAGCCTGTTTCAAAGCAGCACTCGCGTACTGTTTGCACCGTTCCTGCATGCTACCGGGAATCTGCGCACAGCGATTGAATGCATCCACCGCCTCTTTGAACTGCCTCAAATTTACGAAGTCGGCACCTAGGATGAAGAGGTCGGTCGCGTCCGGCTTTGCTTCGCCAGGTATGGCGGTCTGGAGTTCCTTAGCGGATTCGCCGTATTGCTCTCGGCGAAAATAAACAAGTCCCAAACCGCTGTGGGCCACAGCGGTTTCGCCCGTTTTGAACTCGGCGAATTGCTCATCGGTTAAGGTCTCCGGCTTCTCCATCTTTCCAAGGACATCGAGGGCATGCTTTTCGTCCGCCTCTGCCTTGTCGAGCTTTTTGTCCGCATCCGGTTCGTCGGCGGTAAACGCGCGCGGAATCACCCAGCCGTGCAGCGCCAGCAGATGCACGTCGTCAGGGAAAAGCGCCAGTCCCTTATCCGAGTAGGTGTAGAAGTCCGTCAAATCCCTGTGGTCGTAATAGGTCTGGGTAAGCTCTTCGTACACCGCTTCGCTATAGCGGTCCGATGGATACTTGGCGAGAAAAGCGTTGCCTAGTCGAACCTTCTTTTCCGAGTCTTCGTTCGCTTTGTGAAATGCCTGATACGCCGCTTCTTCCTTTGGATCGCCCTGACCCTGCCGAAGGTATGCCTCCGTGATCTCGTTGTTCGCTTGGCGCCCGTCCATCTGTGTGAGCGGGTTGCTTTGTGGACTGCTGGTCGAGCCTTGTGCAGCCGCAGCCATGGGAAAAGACAAGCAAGCTGTCAGCAGCCCTGCCGCGAGCCCGACGCACGGATTCGAGTATTTCGATTTCATGGTTCACTCCAACTTTGACGTTTCATCGACCTTCGAGCCATCCGGCACGAGGATCTGCGAGACGGAATGAGAATGATATACCCGCCCGACCACCTTGTCTTGCTAGTTTGTGTCCAGGATTTCGACTTACGCCTAGCGAATGCCGCACAGGCATCAGAGTTGTTTTCGCTACTTTTTTGATGTAGTACTTGTGGATCGCAAGCACGCCGGAGCGTCCTTCGCAGGCAGTCATGCATTCGATTCCGCTTCCTTACGCGTGCACCCCTGGCGGTAACTACCATGTGGACCGTGAAAGTTCCGCGACCGATGACGCGCCCCAACGACAAAGACAAGATACGTGATCACTACGATCGTGTTAGCCCGTACTATTACTCCCTTTGGGGCGAGCACCTGCACCACGGTTACTGGATTCAGGGCAACGAAACAAAGGAGCAGGCTCAGGTTCAGCTCATCGAACACCTCGCCGAGGCCGCCGAACTGGCTCCGAAAAGCAGGATCCTCGATGTGGGCTGCGGTTTTGGCGGTAGCAGCATCTACCTCGCCAAACGCTACAACGCCACGGCGACGGGCATCACGATCTCGCCCATCCAAGTCGAAATGGCCAACCAAGCCGCCGCCCGGCAGTATGTTCATGCCAACTTCTTACTGATGGATGCCGAGGAAATGAACTTTGAGGAACTGTTCGACGTCGTCTGGTCCATTGAGTCTATTTCGCATTACGAGGACGTCGGACGTTTTTTTGCTTCGGCGGCGAAGTTATTGAAGCCTGACGGCACAATCGCGATCCTCGACTGGTTCAAGGAAGATAATCTTTCTCCGAAGAAGTACAAAAGCTCCCTTGTTCCTGTCGAAGTGGGCATGCTCGTCCAACTGCATACCATCGCCGAGTACGAATCGCTTTTGTACTCGAACGGCCTGCGCGTTGTGAAGCGAGAAGTTCTGAACGGGCACTGTGCCAAAACATGGGATCTCTGTTTGGATATCATCAAGGACAAAGCGCTTTGGGCGATCGCGGCCACGAACGGCCCTGAGTTTGTGCGCTTCCTCCGTACTTTCAAGGCCATGCGCACCGCCTACGCTTCGGGCCATTTCCTCTACGGCCTTCTTGTCGCCAAACGCTGATCTCAATTATCGCATCCTCTCGGGCAGTTGATTCTGGACCTACAAATCGCGGCGAATCTCCCGATTATCGAGGGCACCGATACTCAGTAAACGCCGGACGGGAAGTCGATGGGGCCGGTCGAGATCGAAAGGACCTAGTTGAGGCTATGCCTAGCCTTGCCTCGGGATAGGCATTTCGCGCCGGCCCCCTTGCGAGGTTTAGGGAGTGGCTGGACTATAGTTTTCTTCTGGTACTCCCGAAACTGTCAAAAATACCAGGCCTCGGTCAGCCATTGGCGTTGGGGTAGCATCTTTTAGAGAACGGCATTGGCGGGTTGGGCGCTCTGGCTCCTCGGCCACAGCTCAGCGGTGGCGATCCGCGCCCCTTCGACCAACGCGCCGAACTTCGCCCACATCACCGACGGGGCTGCGCGCTGGATGAATTGAGCCTGTGCGAAGCCGCAGTCGGTGCCTGCGATCACGTTTTCGCGTCCGACTAAACGCGCGAAGCGCAGGATGCGGTCGGCTACCAGCCTAGGATGTTCGACCGTCATGGTGTGATGGGTCACGACGCCCGGTATTAAAATCCTTCCGGGAGGGAGTTTCGTCGTTTCCCAAACGCGCCACTCGTGTTCATGACGTGGATTGGCTGCCTCAATCGAGTATGCGCCGGCGCGCACGGCTAGAATAAATCCGAGAATTTCTTCCAACGGTGCGTCCGATACATGTGGGACATGCCAACTACCGAAGCAGACATGGTACCGAATCCGTTCTTCGGGAATGCCCTTCAGAGCATGATTGAGGGCTTCAATCCGCAAACCAGCCCACTGGCGGTAGTTCTCCGGGCTCTTCTCAACGAGGTGATCATACATGTTGGCAAGAACGGCGTCGTCCACCTGAACGAGGAGGCCTGAGTCGTAGATCGCTCGGTATTCCTCGCTCAAGGCGTCGGCGATCGCGTACACGTATTCCTTTTCCGTTGGGTAGTATTCATTGACGCCGTCATAGGCAGTGCTAGCAGGCGCGACGACCGGAAGAAACGCCTCCTCTACGTTCACAGAGCGCAGCGCCGCTTTGAGATTGCGAATGTCACGATCGATGGCGTTATGGTCGCGATACGTGACGGGACCCACGCAGGCTTCGGTGGGCACCCCGGAGGTCATCCAAGGAAATTCGGCCGCCATCACTTCGGGAAACCGGTCGCGGTCGCGCCCGAGCCAGTAGACGGGGTGCAGTTGATGCGGTCGATGCTCGAAGCCCGTAATTCGTTCCAGAATATAGTTCGCCCAACTCGATTTTCCGAATTCGCCGTCGTTGACGATGTCAATTCCGACCTTCGCCTGCATCCTGACGACCTCAGCAACCGAGTCGCGCAGGTAATCTTCGTAGCGCTGCCGGTTCTCAGCGGACTTGGGCGCGCTTTCCGCAAGCTCCCGGAGCTGCGGCGGGCGAGGAATGCTGCCGACGTGAGTCGTAAGGATGCGGCTTTCACTTCGCTTCATCGATTGAAATTCCGATCTTCGCCAGGACTTCAGGCGCGAGAAGTGGCCGTCTCAGGAGCGACAATAGGCTCGAGGGTCGCGAGAATCTCTTCGCGGCGATCCTCAAACCAGGGAGGGAGATGGAGTTTGGTGCCCAATTGATCGGCGGCTTCATCCTTTTCAAACCCTCCGGGAACGTTGCAGCAGCACTCGACTAAAATGCCGCCCGGTGAACGAACGTACATCGAATGGAAATAAAAGCGGTCCTTGATCTCCGACGCATCCGTATAGCCGAGCTCTTCGTAAATAGCCTTCTGAGCTGCGAGGGCCTCATCATCGGCGACCCAAAGCGCCAAATGGTGGACTGTGCCGGCACCGAATGTCCAACTACCCGGAGCACGATCCGGCTCATGCAGCAAGGTCAGGGTCCTATTTGCGCCGCCGCTGCCAATCTCGAAGCGATGATACGCACGATCGACGCCGGTCTTGCGGAAACCCAGTGCTTCGATCAGGAATTTCTCCTGCTCGCTGATGTCGCGGACCGATAGCACCGTCCCATAGAAACCGCGCACAGACTCACCCTGACCGATTTCCGGCGTGCTCCAGCCAATCCTCACGTCGTCGGGATCCTCCAAGACCTCGAAAGCGATGCCTGCAGGGTGGTGGAACCGGATGAAGTGCTGTCCAAATCGTTCCTCAATAGGGCCGTGCTCCACTCTGTGGCGCTGGAAGTGCTCGTGCCAAAAGGGCAGGGAGCCTTTGGCGACGGTATAGGTGATCGACTGCACCTGGCCCGAACCGCGCCGACCCATGAGGCGGCTGTAAGGAAATGTGGTCATGATCGAGCCGGGCTCGATGTTCGCATTCGAGTAGTACAGGTGGTAATGCGGAAAGCGACCATCCATCAGGACGGTCTGCTTAGCCAAGCGCTGCCCCACAATTCCGGTGAAGAAATCGACGTCTTCCTGTGCACCCCCGGCACAGGCCGTGATGTGATGATACCCGGTGGCGGGATAGTTCATGGCTCCCTCCTAGCTAGGCAACGAAGGCGTGCCGAGTTCCGCGGTATTCTATGCGGCCCGCCACTTCGTCTGCAAATCGACCGAAAAGCGCAGCATCGCGAACGATAACCAATTGGCGAAACCGGGCGGATGCAGCGCGAGCGGATCGCTTCAGCTTCGCGAGGCGTAACGGGCTGCCCACATGGTCCGCGGGGAGTGGCGGGTCATGCGGGCCGGCCAACTCAAACGAACTCCCCTTTATATTAGGCGTCGCGGCAAAATCTTCTCATCATCAAAACGAGAACCTTGCCACGAGCTGGAACTGCCGCGGGTTGAACATCGTCCGCGGCAACCCGAAGTTAGCACCGGCAGTCGCACTCGGTGTGACCGGGATAAACAGGCAATTAAACCCTATGTTCGCTAGCGGGTTCGGACTCGCCCCCGCCCCTGTGCAGCTTTCATGCAGAAAACCGGGTTGGTTGGTTATAGGAGTGGAGGTAAAGCTCCCGACCCCCGGAATGACCAAGCCGTCACCCACCGGGCAAGCCGTCGAAGCAGATCTGGCCTGAATGGCACGGCTCACTGAATCGTTGTAGCGGCGCGGAATCACTGCTGGCGCGCCGCAGAAAACCGGGGAGCCGTAGACGGAGGTCACTTCATCTACGTTCGACCGGTTCAGCAGATTGAACGCATCGACGCTAAGATCCATCCTCCACCTTTCCGAGAGCTGGAAGTATCGTCCCAGATGGAAATCCCAACTGTAGAGGGGATCCCCAATGTAGGTATTTCTCGAAATCATGGTTGCACAGGTGGCCGCCGTATTGCAGTCGCCCGCCCGCGACACCGGCGCCCCGCCGACGCGATCTGTTGCACCGCCGGCGACGTCGTTTAAGGCATTGCTGCCATAGAAAATCGTGAACGGCCTTCCGGATTGCAGCGTGATGATGCTGCTGAGCGTGAACTGACGGACCCACGTGTCTTGAGGTCCGGTTGCCGTGAAGTTCGTTACGAAAAGGTTGCGAACGTCCTGGTTTGAGTTGGCGCGCTCCGCCTTGTAATCAAGCTGGTTTACCGGCAGGTTGATGAACGTTGTGAAGTTCCCGTTGTCGATCCCGTGTGAGTAGGTGTAGTTCGCAGTCAGGCTGAAGTACTTGCTGCGCTCAATGGCCGAAACCGTTAAGCCATTGTAATTGGCTTGGGCGACGTTGTTGTTGTAGTCCTCAAGCCCGCCACTCATCGTTTGTAGGCCGCTGTTAGGACCCGCGCCGGCAAACCAGGGACCCAACCCAGCCAGTGCGCCAGCCGCAAGCACGGGCGCACCACTCGGGCAGCTGGAAAATGTTCCGTTCGCGTTCATCATTCCCGGAACCCAATCCTTAAAGCCCAAAAAGGGAGGCGCCAGCGGCCAGAGGTTAGGATCGGTCGGATTCGCCGCCTGCGCGGGATCCGTTGTCCCAAGCGGGCATGGAATATTGATGTTGTTCCCACGCACCAACTTGAGCGCTCCGACAAAGAGATACGCCACGTCGATTGAGAAGCCACGACCGATCTCGCGATCTATTTGCAAACTGGCCTGCGTGGCGTAGGGCGGGGGAGAGTTGTGATCCATCCCTCCCTCACCAATGCCGCAAGCACCGGTTGTGGCGCACGTGCCGGCCAACGAAATCGATGGAAACGCAGTGTTATATGCGCCTGTTTGTATAATGCTTGCCGCGACCGCCGCTGCCCCCGGGAGAGCCCCGAAAATTGGGGGTATCAGTGCGTTACCCGGGAACGCGAGTAACTGGTAGCCTTGGCCCGCTTGTCCTAACCCCCCCATGATGTTAGGAAACGCCTGGGGCCGTGTGTTGCCCGCTGTGCATGCAGTTATGACGGGCGTCGGCTGGTTGCCGCATTGATAGCCCGCGACGACCTTCTGCGTATTGGGCACAAAGAAGAATGTCAGGTTTTGGCGGTCAAAGAAGATCCCATATCCGGCTCGAATGACCGTCTTGCTGTCGGGCGAATAGGCAAGCCCAATGCGAGGTTGAAACTCGTTGTAGTAATTGTTCACGAACGACGACAAGCCGGATTCATAGTCCCACCGCAAACCGTAATTTAGCGTTAGCTTGGGCGTAATACGCCATTGATCCTGAGCAAAAAGTCCCCAGTATCCGTGGGTGATTTCCCGACTGTAGCGCGAAAAGAATTGCGGCGGATAGGCATTCGCCCAGGTCGAATTGGGAAAGCCGGCTCCATTGAGCGGATTGGCTGTCGTGACGGTCGAAGCGCAAGGGGCAGCGGAACAGGCGGTCGTAGCTGTTGGGAGCGGCACGCCCGAGTAGCCGAAAACTACGCCAGCATCTGCCGGAACGGGGCACTCCCCAGCCGCTGCATCGAGACCCGTTCCCGCTGTTGGATATTTAGCACCGAAGTTCGTGTTGAAAAACTCGGAAAAGTTGGCAACGCAAGCGACTCCCGGTATGAGCATCCTCGTAGGGGTGAAACCAGGAAAGTTCTCCAGGCTCCAGAGGATGTTCCCATCGAAGCCGAATTTGGCTACGTGGTTCCCCTTGACCCAGGACAAGGAATCGGCAAACTCAGCGCGCGACTCGTAGAGCCGGTCATTGGTCCCAAAGTTGTGGCCGATCTCCAGATCGTTCAGGACGCTGAAGTCAGGCTGACCGGTCATACCCGGAAAGTTGTAATGCCGACGCGCATACTGACCCAGAAGAGTATTGATCAGGTTGGGGCTGAATGACGTATCGAGTGTGCCCACCACGGATTGGTCGGCAATGTTGAGGTAGCGTCCGCCGCTCGGTGTGCCGATGCCGCCGCCGTCGAGTGTTTGGCCGATCAGCTTGCCTTCATCGCTGGTGCTCTCAATATTGTAGAAGGCCGTCAAGTGGTTTTTCGTGTTGATCTGATAATCAAACCTGGCAAAGCCGGAATTGTCGTTATTCGTTGTCAGCACGGAATGGAGGAATCCAAGCGCCTGGGCTTGGGTGATGTTCGCCGGATTGCCCGCAAAATTCGGAAGGCAGGCGTTCAGACCCTGGAGGCAGCCCTCCGGAGCAAGCCCCATGAGCGCCTTGGCCTGGTCGATCAACTGAATGTTGTTGACCAGGTCGGGCGGAAACAACGGAGAGAATGCGTTCCGCTTACCTTCGTAGTTCAAGTAGAAAAACATCTTGTCTTTCTCAATCGGACCGCCCAGCGCACCGCCGAAGATGTTCTGCTGCAAACGGTCTGGCAAGTACGCCGACTGCAAACCCGGCTCTGGCTTCTGCAGGAGACTGCGCGAGTCCAAGGCTTGGTTCTGGAAGTATTCATAAAGCGAACCGTGCAGATCGTTTGTGCCTCCCTTGGTCACAATGTTCACGATGCCGCCTACCGCCCTTCCGTATTCGGCTCCGAAACTATTGTTCACCACGCGAAATTCCTGAACAGAATCCTGAGGAGGCGTCGACCGCTGAATGCCGCTGGCTGTGTTGACGAAATCTGCACCGTTCACCGTGATCTCGTTGCTGAAAGAACGCATGCCGCCGAAGGAGATCTGCGTGGCTTCGTATTCGGTAAACGTGGTGCCCAAGCTAGTTCGGCTCGTTGCCACACCAGGAGTCAGCAGCGCAAAATCCGTAAACAGTCGGTTACTGATGGGCAAGGAGCTAATCTGCTGCGGCCCAACCACTTGACTGATTTCTGTCTTGGTAGGTTCGATCACGGGAGCTTCAGCCGTCACCACAACCTTTTCACCCGCCGAAGCCACCTGCATGTTGACATTGAGCGTGGCAACTTGACCCACCGTCAGCACGACTCCTTGTCGAATATAGTCGGCGAACCCAGTGAACGACACTTTCAGCTCGTAGGTTCCAGGTGGCAAAACAGGGATAACATAAAAGCCCCGGGCGTCCGAGGTTGCGGTGTACGTCGTGCCGGTGGACACGTTTCGCACGTTCACGGCAGCGCCGGCAATGGCGGCTCCGCTTGGATCAGTTACCGTGCCGTTCAATTGCGCGTAGCCAACGCCGCCTTGTGCAAATGTCCTATCAACGCACGCAAAAAAGAACACGCCCGCTAGCACGAGTAGCAAGAAGCTCTGCTTTCTCATCTCAACCACCTCTCTGAGAGCGAGTGCTCGGACTTAGACTTCGCAGGGGCCTGCCCAATTGTATGGAAACGAGTACACTGACAAACCCACCCAGGCCCGTGATCGAGGGGTAATTACTACGGTCCGTTGGCTTCTGTCAACATAGATCTATGGCGATGTCCGGTATGGGTTTGTATCGATAAATGAGGGGATTGGCTGGCCGCGTCCCTCAGGCTCGGCAAACGACTCGTGCGGCCATCGGGACGACTTTGACAATGCTCCCCGAACTCGGATATTGTCCGCCTCGGTGAGGCGCCGAGCGCCACTTGCTCGAAGAGAGTTCAAGCAACTTATGACACCCATCCATCGAGTCCGCGTCGCCGCCTTTCTATTGCTGTTGTCTCTTTGGGCGGGGCCGTCAACCCAGTGTCTTTTTGGCCAGCAAGACCCGTCTGGGGATTGGTCGCCCCGATTTGATGAGGACCAACGAGAACGATTGGCCGGAGCCGAGATTGGAGACTACCTCGGCCTCCCTATCAACGACGCGGCCCGGCTGAGAGCCGACAGCTGGGACGCGGCGCTGGTCGAACTACCGGAGAACCAGTGCAGGGTGCACGGATCAGACTACGGCTGGCGCGGCCCATCGGCCCTTCATATCTGGCAGGAGGTGGACCGGGCGACGCAAAAGGTGATTGCCTATCACACGCACCTGTCCGCGTATGGAGCGGAACAAACGATCTGGATGGATGGGAGACCGCACCCTCCGGACTACGCCGCGCATACCTGGGCCGGATTTTCTACCGGCGAATGGGACGGCGACACACTCGTGATCACGACGACTCACTTGAAAGAGAATTGGCTTGGGCTAAACGGCGTTCCCCGAAGTGACATGGCCACAGCTAGGGTCCACGTAATGAGGCACGGCAATTATCTAACGGTCGCTGTGATTATGTATGACCCGGTGTACTTGACGGAGCCGTTTCTGCGAACGATCGACTTTGTCTACAATCCTCAGCAGCAGATGGCACCTTGGCCTTGCGAATCGGTGGATGAGGTGGACCGGCCGCCGGGCGTCGTGCCGCATCACTTGCCCGGCGAGAACCCGTTTCTCGACGAGTTCGGCATGAGGTACGGGGTCCCACTGGAGGCCACACGCGGCGGCGCGGAAACAATGTATCCGGAATACATGCTGAAGCTCAAGAATATGAAAACCCCGCCGCGCCTTCCGAAGTCTAAACCCACACAATGAGTGTGGAGCGTCCCGCAGGAAAGGTTCACTTCTGAGCTGTGCGCCAACCCGCGGCGTATTGTGTGCGTGCGACTTCGGAATAGGGAACAGGGCTGACGATGGCGCTGATTTCGGTTTGCACGTGCCGTTCGACGGTCGGCTTCGACGATCCCCCGCCCTCTTCACCCCAAACGAAGGTAACTTCCGTGCCGGGCTCGCTGTATTCTTTGTACAGAATCGCGAGCGTGAGCATCTTGCCTTCGTTTGCACTGTATCCGCACCAGGTCGAAATCCCGACCATTTTGCCGTCGCTCAAAACCTTGTCGTACGGCAACGTGGAATAAACGGCTGAGGGGAAGTCGAAATACTTGGCTCGGTCCTTCTTCTGAAACATGGTGTGGATCGCCCGCGTTACGTCGTCGCTGTCTAAAGCGAGCGTCACCTTTTTTCGTTGCGGTCGCGTGGCGAGTTTCTCAAGTGCTTCTTTTCCGATGAAATCGTGGTCAAACTTGACAATCGGTCCGTAGCCGAGATCGTAGGGCGTTAAGTAGTAATCCTCTATGTTATTCGAATAGAAGCTGCCACCCAGCGACGCGATCGCCTCATAGCCAGTGGCCGGAAGCCACTGCCGATAGGCCTTCAACTTCTCCCCGGTATAAACAGCTGGCATCGGCGAGGGAATCCATCCGGATTCGAGTGTGTTGGACGAATAGGCCCTGGCCCCGACTTGTCGAAGGCCGAATTCCTCCCCGGCCGCAACGATCGCCGCCTTGACCGCTTCGCCGTCTTCCCAAGGACCAAAAAGTTCCAACCCTGGTTGCCCGGCCATGCCGTGCCGCAACGCGCGAACCTTTCGCCCAGCAATCAGAATGGTTGTCATGTTGAAGAACTTGAGTTCCGGAGCAGGCTTCCCTGTAACCTTTTCTATAACCTTCATCGCTGCGGGACCTTGAACCTGATAGCGGTATGCCTTACGAACGATCGGGCCGGGCCGGGCGACTGACCTCTCGTCCCTGTCGAATTTCACATTGTACCGTCCGGTTTCGCCATGGTATTGAACCCAATTGTGCACCGAGGGACGCCCGACGAGATTAAATAGGCCCTTCTCGAGGTAGAAAAGGATCACGTCGCCAATGACATAACCGTCGTAATTGCACGGGACGAATTGCTTGGCTTTATCCGCCTCGAAGCCCTTGAAGCTGTTCACGCCAAGATCGGACAGTAGCCTCAACGCGTCGGGACCTTGTACGTACATGTCGGTCATGTGGTAGGACTGATTGAAAAGCACGCAGGTCTGCTGCCAAGCGCGCTGCTCATCTCTCCAGTTCGAGAACTCAGCGGGGACGACCGGATACACATAAGGTCCCGTTTGCGAATTCCGCAGCAGCTTTACTGGATTTCCGACAGCCTGTAACAGATCCTCTAGACTCTTGTGGCTCACAGTTTCTCCTCAATCACCAACCACCAGATATCCCAGTCGATTCAGCGCTCTGGTCGGGACGCCTGAGCAAACCCCCTGCTACTGATCGCGGTTCGCACGCTTGCTAATGGCGAGGCTAGCCCCCCAGACTCGAAGGAAGATAAGGGAGTGTCCGCAGCCTGTCAACTGCGTATCGCATACGGAATGTATCCGCTATGAATCGAACTCAGGTCCCCCATGTGGGCTGCAAACTTAGATCGCCGAGCCTAGCTTCTGCAGAACTAAGAGATTACGAGGACCCTCGGGATATTTGCTGAAAGACAGTCGTAACTGCCTACTAACTGTGTATGCATATTTATCTTGACAAAAACATTCCCGTGGAGTATTAGCCGCGGACAGGAGGTGTGGGCGCAGGGGTGCGACACACCTGGCGGCAAAGATCGGTCCATCGCGAGGAGGGTGGGGATATGTCCAAGGGCTTCAGCCTAGCCAAGTGTGTAACCACGTGCCTGCTTTTGTCTCTGTTTGTCTTGTTGCTCAGCGCTGGACGCGCGCAGGGGCAATTTGCCAATACGGCCACGATTACCGGCACCGCGACCGACACTTCGGGCGGTGCGCTCGCCGGGGCGAAGGTCCAGGTGACCAACACCGCGACCAGTATTTCTCAATCGGTGGACACCGATGCGCAGGGTCGCTATACGGTGGCTGCGCTGCCTGTAGGCACTTACGACGTGCAGGCTACGCTAGCGGGCTTTCAGACAGTCGTGCACAAAGGTGTAACCCTCTCTGTGGGTGGAACGGTTGTCGTAGATTTCTCACTCCCCGTAGGCCAAGTAACGCAGACCGTTAATGTCGAAGCGCAGGTCTCGCGAGTCCAGACTGAAAGCGGCGAGATTGGCCAACTCGTCAGCCCCGAGCAGATGCGCGATCTACCGCTCAACGGGCGCAACTTCGAACAGCTGATTACCTTGGCGCCGGGTGTTGCCACCATCGCGCCGACCATCAACCCCGTGACCGGTCGGCTTTACGGCATGATGAACAACTACTCGGTCTCCGGAGCAAGACCCACCGGGCAACTATTCATGTTAGACGGTACAGACATCCGGGACTTTTGGGAGCATGCTACGGGGTCCGGGTACGCTGGTACCTCTCTAGGCGTTGAGGGCATCGCTGAGTTCCAAGTCTTGATTAACTCCTACACCTCGGAATTTGCCGGTAACGGAGCCGTCATCAATGCAACCTCACGATCCGGAACGAATAATTATCATGGCGGCGCTTACGAATTTTTCCGGAACAGCGTTTTAGATGCCACCGATTACTCTGACCAGATCGCCGGCCTCACATCAGCGCCCCCCTTCAGGAGAAATCAGTTCGGAGGCGCCATTGGGGGACCTATCAAGAAGGATAAGTTGTTCTGGTTCGCAAACTACGAAGGACTCCGCCAGGGTCAGGAACAGACCACCTTTTTTGACCTTCCGGAGCCGTACGTGGCCCTGGGAATGCTGCCTTGCACGCAAATCGCGCCGCCACCAGCGGTTTGTACCCCCTCGACAGCGGCTAACAGCACCCAGCCAGGGGTTTTGATTGGGGCCGTTCCGGCCACGCCCGCTACTACTCAGGCGGAGCAAATCACCTCGCTGTACAGCCTTTGCAAGGGCTGTAAGGCCGTTCCGTCGGCTGGCGAGCCGGCAGGCCATGACTTTGGTGGCTATTATGCTGCGTCGAGCTTTCCGAACCTGATCATCAACGAGGATTACGTGCTTGGACGCGTGGACTACGTGATCGGCTCGAATGATTCGGTGTTCGGCCGCTACGTGTTTGACGATGCGCGTGTGGGCGACGCACCGCGCGACCCCCTTCAAATCTTCCCCGAGTCGGACTTCACCCGAAACCAGTTCCTGACCATCGGCGAGAAGCACATTGTTTCCCCGACGGTGGTGAATTCGGTGCGTTTTGGCTACGTGCGCAACAACGAAAACTCTCGAGTGCAGTGCTGCCTTACAGCGTCGCAGATATCCTCAGCCTCTACGTATCTGACCTCGCTCGGTGGTGCGCCTTTCTCGACTGACCCCCTCGACTTCATGCGGACGAATGGCGTGAAGGACCCCACTCGCGAAGACGGCCAGGATGTTCTCTTCGCCGGCATCCAAGTCGTGGGCCCCGACCAAAACCGGCCCGATACTCTCATTCAGAGCAAATTTAGTGGTGGAGATGACGTCGTGTGGACGAAGGGAGCACACACCATCAAGATTGGCGGTGTCGTTACGAGAGTCCAAACCAATAACATACAGACGGCCTACGCGAACGGCACCTACTACCTGTCGAACGTTACCGGCATCTTTTCCCCTGGCCAATCCTTCCTTATGGGTTTTCCGGTTGTCGCGTTTGCCGTTCCTGCGGGACAGAATAACTCGACTCGGTACTTTCGAGAGATCAACGTCGCCCCGTATATCGAGGACACATGGAAAGTTACCCCGCGCCTAACGTTGACCTTAGGGCTACGCTATGACTACGACACCAATCCCGTGGGCTGGGCGCCGCTAGCCTATACGGGTGGCGGCTACCAAAACTTCACGACGCTCGTCGGGTCATACATACCACCGACTGGACCGGTGACTCCTGGAGCAGGACTGAACCTGTTTACGCCCGTGAAACATGTCTATAACAATAACCCGAATGCGGCAAACTTCGGGCCCCGCTTCGGATTCGCCTTCGATCCCTTCAACGATCAAAAGACCGTGATTCGGGGTGGCGCTGGCATCTTCTTTGATCCCACAGCCCCACGCCTATATGAGTCGGGCTTTATCGCTACGCCTCCTGCCGGTTTCACTTTGGCTGTTTTCCCAGGCTTTCCAAACGCGTACAACCCGGGGTTAATACCGGTACCTGCGCAGCCGCCTAGTGAGTTTGCTGGCGTGTCGTATCAGGTGCCAAACGGGTCGCCCTACCAGATACAGTACAATTTGAACGTGCAGCGCGAGCTGTGGCGTGGCACTGTATTCACGGTCGGATATGTGGGATCCGTGGCTCGCCACCTGTGGGTTCAGATGGATATCAACCCTCCGCGGTGCCTCACCTATCCGGATTGCTCGGCCTTGCCGCAGATTCCCGCTTCCAGACCCGCGGCGTCCAACGCGACTTACTTCTTTACCGACACTGGGTGTCTGAACCCAGCCCAGAACCTCCCAACAGCCGCCAATCCCACTGGAACCGGCACCGGTTGCTACGGAAGCGGAGTGCAATTCCCCTGCCCTGCTGGATGTGCTTTGCAAGGACCTCGGATCAATGGGGACTTCGGTGAGATGGTCCAGGCACACAACACAGGGGCGTCGAGCTACAACTCCTTGCAGGTAAGCCTGAACCGCCAGTTCGCACATGATCTGACTGGCAATGTGAACTACACGTGGTCTCGCTGTGTCGATGATGGGTCTTTTGCGTCGTCGCTAGAGGAATGGGGTCAACTCGTGACCGATGGATATAACCAGCGATACGATTACTCAAACTGCATCTTTGACATCCGTTCGAACTTCAGCGCGAACGGACTGTACGCTTTGCCGTTCAAGGGAAACCGGTTTGTCGAGGGGTGGCAGTTCGGCACGATTTTAGGGATTCACACCGGATTGCCTCTAAACATTTACAATGCCGGCATCGAGTTCCCGGATCCCGCAGATTTGGGCTCGGAGTGGAACTCCCGCGCAAATTACAGTTATGCACCTGGCTGCAGTCCCAGCCACATCATTGACCACAAGACCCCATCGTACGTCCAGTGGTTCGATCCTTCCTGCTATGAAGCGCAAGCTCCCGGGTTCTTGGGGAACATAAAGAGAAACAGCGTCAAAGGCCCTGGCACGGTTGCAGCCGACGTCTCCATCACCAAGAACACCAAAATTACAGAGGCTGTGAATATGCAGTTCCGTGTGGAGGCCTTCAACTTCATCAATCACTTCAACCCAGGGACACAGTCCATCAACGCGGGGACTGTGCTCGGCGCCATCAACCTACCCGGCCCGGGGCAATTTGGGACAACCGGGCAAACGACTTACTCGCAATCGCCCGTCGTAACGCCTCGCCAGATTCAGTTTGCCTTGAAGTTCGACTTCTAAGGGACGAGGCGGTTGCGTGGTCGACGAACGAAAAAAAGCAGAATAACTGTTGCATACAGTGGTCTATGTATGTATACAGGCACTAACTTAGGCGCCGATCAAAGTTTGTGAGGCTGCCACTTGCCGCCCGGAGTTGGTCCACCCCCCACCTCCGGGCGGCATGTTTTTTCAGCCCAGCCCTTCCCCGCACTGGTCAAGCCGATCCCGGACTGCCTTCCTGGATCACAATGGATGCACTTCCCTGTACTTTTTAGGTCCGTGGAGAGCAATCCTAGTCGAAGAATGCACATCTTTACCTACGAAAGCGTGAGGAAGGAAGTCAAACGGCTTCGAGCAGGACTCCGGCTGGCGTTTGAAGGCCCGTCGAGCGATTGCTTGCACAGTAAGGAGTTGATAACATCCGCGATGGTCGCCGGGCGTCTTGAGGGTGGCGACCGACCGGAGCTCGGACGGCTTCCGATCTTGATTCCATCTGCGTGCAAAAATGGCCGGTAAGAATTCACGAGTAATCGTAAGAATTCGCGAGATGATCTTGAATGGAGAGCTCGCTCCGGGTGAACGGGTGCGGGAGGTTGAGCTGGCTGGCAAGCTCGGCGTTTCTCGAACCCCCGTTCGTGAATCCTTGCCGATCCTCGCGCAAGAAGGTGTCCTGACCCAACTCGATACCCGCGGCTTCGTTGTCCGAGCCTTTACGCCGCAGGAGATCATGGACGCGATCGATGTTCGCGGCGTGCTCGAGGGGCTGGCGGCGCGCATGCTTGCTGAGCAAGGGCCGCCACGCCGACTGATCCAATCCCTGCACGAGTGCCTGCGAGAGGGTGATGAGATTTTCGCCAAGCGTCACCTCGTCGAGTCTGACGAAGCTCGATACGGTGAGATGAACAAGCAGTTCCATTCTCTGATTGTGCAAGGAGCCGGGAGCAAGGTCATCGCTGAAGCGATTGAACGCAACGGTCGGATTCCTTTCGCGGCCGCGCACGCGATCGCGTTCAACAGAGTCGACCTTCCTGGCATGTACGAAATGCTCTACTACTCGCACCGCCAGCATCACGCCATTGTTCAGGCCCTGGAGAATGGTGAAGGTGCTCGAGTCGCCGCCCTGATGTTTGAGCACGCCTATACAACGAAGGCGAGCATCAACATATCGCGCCCGACCTGGAGACCGAACCCGGACCATGCCGAGCCCTCGCCAAGAGAGCCCGGCGACGCCGCTTCGTAGGATTGATCGCTCCTTGCGCCAATAGGGGGGACGGGAGTTCCCCGCCCTCTTCGAACCCTTCGCTCAGGGCTGCAGGTAGAGAGAACTCGGAGGAGTGGGGGTGTCGTATTCGCGGCCGTATTTGTTTTTGTGGGTCGCGTTTTGATTCGGGTACGCCCGCAGGGAAATCGTGCCAAGAGACTGCGTACTAGGGGAAACGTTCACTGCGCGAGTGAGGCTGTTTAGATCGTCCGTCAGGGCGTGCTCACTCCAAAGGCGCAGCTCGTAGCGACCCGCAGGGACACCTGCTATCGAAATGTGTCCGGCGCGATCGGAAATGGCAAAGTAGGGCGTCTTGAGAACTACAATCACGGCACTCATTTCCGGATGTATGTTGCAGAACAGGTAGCAGATTCCGAGCTTGTCGAAAAGTACCGCACGCGTGCTGCCGGCTTCATACAAGCCCAGGTCGAAGCGCTTTCCCTGAAAGAGCGAAAATACATTGTGGAAGAACGGATCGTCGTTGGGGAATTCGACGATCGATCCCGCTTGAACAACCAACAGATGCGGCACAAAACTTTTGTGTCTTTGCACGAGACGCAATTCCTTTTGTGGTTGCGGAGGCGCTGTGGGGACAGGGGCGAAAAGCGGATTCAGCCAGACCACAACCTGAGAAGCATCCGCAAGCGAGTGGCTGGTCGTTCCGCTCAAAACTTCCACCTGACCGGTCACCGTGATGTCCGATTGGGCGAACAGGCTCCCGGTCACGGCAAAACACAGAACCAAACCTCTCAGGAGCTGCCAAACCATCCAAGACTGGATCGGCCGACGACAACACAGCCGCGAACAGGGGGGCAGGCGCATTAGAAGAGAACCCCTAGGCTCACGTTAATATGATCGGCCGAATACGGCTCCGTGATGGTCGTGAAGGTTCGGAGATAGCGATATTCGAGCGAAACGAGCATGTCCGAGCGTGGGCGGTAGATGAAATTGGCCAGCCAACTCTGATTTCGCGCCAGCCAAGGATTGAAGTAGCTGTACTGACCGCCCGAGGAGTTCCGGACTTCGTTTGCGAAGGGGTTGTCTTGTCCGAAAGCGCCATTGAATTCTAGTTTGTCGGTGGCGCGGAATTTCAGTTGTGCCCAGCCGCCCAGCGAATCCAGCCCGCGGACCACGGTCGTCGGATCGGTGATCGGACCGCTCAGAGTCACACTTCCTCCGATGCCGCCACCTAGGCCGCCGACGGCACGTCCACGATAGAATTCACCGGAAAGCTCAAACCTCGGTGCGAAAGCGAATGTCCAGTCGGCTGTGCCCGCCCAGCCGTCCACGTTGCGACCGAATCCCCAATTCTGCCGCGCGTAGTAACCACCCCCTCCGAGCGTGAACGATTTTCCGAATGCCTGATCCGTCCAAGCCACCCGTGCTGCGTAGGCGGGTTGTCGGGAGTCGCCAATCTGCGGAAGAAGCTGATATTCGTAGGTGGGTTGTTTCGAGCCGTACGACTCGGGGACGAGCTGATCGGGGGAGGCCGGGGGCTGCCCGGAAAGAGAATCCAGAATGCCAGCCTGCAGTAAGAGGTTCGACGTGTCGGAAAAGCTCCGTCGGTGTTCGATGCGAAGCTGCGGAGCCCAACTCCACAAGTCGCCCGAGTAGGAAAGGACGGGCTCTGCGAGGGAAGCCAGAGACGTCGCCGCGAGAGGAGAGATGAACAGCGCATCTTGCCCTGCGATGAGGGACGTGTGCCCCCAATCGAGGTGGATCGTCCCGGTCGTTAGCCGGATGAGTCCGAACGTGACGCCATTCGGCGCGTTCGGAAAGCCGCCAGCAAAATCGAATTGAATGTTAGCGCTGGTTCGCGCCCCGGCGATTTCGGGTCCAAATACCTCGAATCCCAACTGCGATTGACGTAGGCTGCCTCCAAAAGATCCTCCGGGAACGAGTGGGCTGGGCGCCTCTGCGATCGCAGGGAAGTCCTCGTTGTTCACGGCTCCAACATTGTCAAACAGGTTCAGAAGCACGATGCCGGAGAACCGAACGCGATACTTGGACCCACTTTCGATCTTGGTTTGGTATTGATCATCGACCTTGGCGCTCAGTAGTTGTTGATCTTCCTCGAGCTTGACCAGACGCTGTTCGACGGCCGGTTGTCCGGTCGGTTGAGCAGCCTGGGCCTCAGTGGGCGGAGAAACGCTTGGCGGGGGCGCTGGCCCGCGTGTGGCCTCCAGTTCACGGCGCAGTTCGGTTGTCTCTTGGCGAGAACGGGCCACTTCGTCGCGCATTTCGATGACCAGGGACTTCAACTCGGTGACCTCCGCTTCGAGGTCGCGAAGCGAGTCGTTGATCGAGCTTTGTGGAGCCGTCTGCTCGTGGTCGCCCGCCGATTGCGCGCGAGCTTTGCTGGCGCTGGCCGCGAGCGCCGCGACCAAGACAAGAATTCTCGGCGCATGGCCGAATAGAGATAGCTTCCGCATCGTAGGGCCTCCTTGAAAAATGACGCTCCAGTGGGTTTTCAAAGCGCGGCACGCCCCGCGCAAGGGGTCGGCTCGGCTTCGACCTAACGAGGCTGCAAAGGATGGGGCGCCTCATTCTCGCCCACAGCATCCACCGATCCCTGAACGGGCAGGACGATTTTAAACACGGTTCGTCCCGTTGAGAAGCTCTCGACGAAAACGTCTCCCCCATGATCCTGAACGATCTTCTGCACGATGGTGAGGCCGAGCCCAGTGCCATTTTCCTTGCCGTAGCTTACGAACGGCTGAAAGAGCTTCTCGCGCACCTTATCTGGAATTCCGGGTCCGTCATCAGAGACACGGATTTCCAGACTGTGGTCCTTCTCGCGGATGCCAATCTCGACGTTGCCAGTGCCGGGTACGATTGCCTCACAGGCATTCAACAGCAGGTTGCGGAAAACGCGTTCGAGCTTCTTCGGGTCGAACCAAGCTTCGTCGCGGCCTTCGCGAGAAACCACGATGTTGACGGAGTTGAATTCAGACCGTGCACGGACCGTGTGGATAGCGCGCTGGACCGTCTTCTGGACGCTGCCGTAGGTGAGGCGCATTTGGCTGTGGGTGCGGGAAAATTCCAAAAGGGAATCAACGAGATCCGTCATCTGTTCTACGGCGAGTCGAACCTCCTGGTAGAGCTCCTCGCGCTGGCGAGCGTTTAAATGATCCTCGGATAGAAATTCGGCGTTCGCCATAATAGCCGTCATGGGATGGCGCAAATCATGGGAGATGGAACTGGCCATCCGGCCAATCGTAGCGAGTCGCTCAGAATCAACCAATTGCTGCTGCGCCTTACGAAGCGTGGTTCGCATGGCGTCAAACGCGCTGGTTACCTCAGCAACTTCGTCATTGCCGCGGGCCTCCAGGGGGTAGGTGAAGTCGCCGTGTCCGAGGGCGCGGACACCGCCAACCAGGTTGGCCAGTGGGCGCGTAAACGTATCCGAAATCAGAAATACCAGAATCGTACCTACGAGAACGGCAACCAAACCCAGCACAAACAAGCTTCGGTCCAACGTGTTTAAAAAAAGCGTTGCCTGGTCAAATGACTTAAGCACGAGCAGAGAGACGCCCGGCCTTGGTTCGGGGGCGAGATCGACCAACGTCATCAGATAGCGTTCATCCCCGAGTTGGATGTCCTCGGTCTGTGAGGCGGATGGGGCTGGAGGACGCTTTAACTGCCGCGAAAGCTCGCCCTCCTGGCTCGGTCTGAGGGTGCTGACAACGAGCGAAGCGCCATAGTAAAAGGCCACTTGGCTCGCCGCCATGCGACTGACGTCCTTGGCCTCACGAAGGTCGATTTCATGCCCCAAAGCAACGACGCCGAGCGGGGTGCCCTCGGCGGCCGCCCCAAAATAAACAGGCTGAATGAAAACCTCGTATAAATGGCCGTTGCCAAACCACCAGGAAGGAGAGGCATCGGAATCAGTTGAACGCCGAAGGCAATCCTGCGCCGCGTCTCGGGAGAGGCCCGCGGCGGCGGAATGAAAGGCCATGATCTTTCCCGAGCGGTCAGCCAGCACAAACAGGTCACTTCCCGCGAGCCTCCAGAGGTCGGAAGAAGAATCCTGAATCGTTAGAGCGTCATGTGTGGTCATGACAGCTTTGAGGATCGGAAGATTCGCGAGCAATCCTGCCGACCGCATCAGAGTGATTTTGCGCTGCTGTTCGAAATTCTCAAACGTATTGACGGAATTGCGCAGATCTTCGAGGATTTCGTTGCGCGCCTGAAGCTGCATGGTGCGGCGCACGATAAGCAGCGTGGCGCACATGAAGGTCGTGGAGACCGCGAGAAGAGAGAGCAAAAATTTTGTGCGTAATCGAATGCCGCGCATCCACCCATTCCTGTCACGCACGCGGAAATCTCAAGCCCGGCAACAGCTGCAGACTCGCCTAGTAAGGGACAAACTTGTAGCCCGCGCCGTGTACCGTCTTGAAATGCGTTGGGTTGGCGGGATCTTTTTCGAGCTTCTGCCGCAGCCTCAAGATATGGTTGTCGACGGTCCGCGTGGATGGGTAATTCTGGTAGCCCCAGACCTCGTTCAGAAGTTCGTCGCGCGAAACGACTCGTCCCGCATGTTGCGCGAAGAATTTCAGAGTCTTGAATTCCTGCGGCGTGAGTGCAATGAGCTGTCCGGATCGAGTCAGTTCCATCTTCTCGAAATTCACCGTCACATCGCCAAAGGTGAAGGCAGTGCGTACTGCCAAACCGCTCGTTCGCCTCATCGCGGTACGCACGCGCGCAAGAAGTTCGCGAGGGCTAAAGGGCTTGGTAACGTAATCGTCTGCGCCCAGCTCAAGCAGCAACACTTTGTCCGTCACATCGGTTTTCGCGCTCAGCACGATGACGGGCAGCTGCGGTGATTCTTCTTTGATCTCGCGACAAACATCGCGTCCAGGAACTCCCGGCAATCGCAGATCGAGCACAACCAACGACGGCCGAACGCTGCGAAAAGCTTCTAGGCCGGCACTCCCGTCTTCGCTGACGTGCACGCCGTAGTCTTCCGATTCGAACAAGCGCTTCAGCGCCCTTTGAATTGCGCGATCATCTTCAATCACGAGAATTTTTTCCGTCATCCGGGCCGCCGTTGCTGCGCTCGACATCAACCTACCCTCCACCCTGGGGCCTCCCAGAGTTCCCTCTGTCTCGTATCTGCCGTGTCGGATGTCGCTCCTGCCTCATCAGATGCCTGAGCACCTCAGGGGATCCCCGACTCCCTGGTTGTCTCGTTGCCAATTCCACGCCCTGTTACCCCGTTGGCTGGACACAAGGACTCTAGCATCGCCGCGGGCTTTTGAGGTCTCCGTGACAAAGTTTTTACAAATCCGGGACGCGACCGTGACATATCGCTTTCTGACGCGCTGGTAGGCTTTGCTCGGCATGGCGAAGGATTCTCGAATCTGCCCGTTGCCTTCGACGATTCTCTCCGCCAGCGGCCCTGAAACTCGGTGAGGGCGAAAAATCAAGAGATCCGGACGTAGTCTCTTCTGCGCTCCCCTTCCCCACGCGCCGGCAGAGGCGCCTAGAACGCCTCTGCCCCCTCCCCTCCAGAACCCAAGACGAGTCAGTGGCCGATGCCCCGGGCTGCCTCGGAAGGCGTTAGCGAAACCGCGCTATGAAGTTCAATCTGCTCGACCGAGCGGCCCACGGAGATGGTGAAGGCTCCCGGATCCACACGCCACTGGTGCCCGCCCGTGTCGTAGTAGGAGAATGCCCGGCTATCGAGCAGGATCTGAACCTTTTGGGTTGTACCGGGCGGCAACTGAACGCGGGCAAAGCCTTTTAACTCCTTGTCGGGGCGTGGAACCTGAGGCCGAGTTTCACCGACGTAGACTTCGGCAATCTCGGCGCCCTCGCGGTGGCCGGTGTTCGTTATATCAAATGAGACTTCATAAGCGAGACCCGGCTTCGTCGATGAATCGTTCTCCTTTTCGCTTGCGACCGGACGAACAGAAAGATTTTGGTACCGAAACGTCGTATAGGAGAGGCCATAGCCGAAGGGAAACAGGGGCTTCGTTCCGCTGTGTTCGTAGCCACGATAGCCAACGAACACTCCTTCGTTGTACGCCACCTGCTCGGTGCCGGGGGCGGGGTAATAGTTGTCGTGCACTGGGTTGTCTTCCCACTGGCGCTCAAACGTCACGGGCAAGCGGCCCGATGGATTTCTGTCGCCGAATAGAATCTCGGCAAGCGCCGTGCCCCCCTCCTGGCCCGGATACCACGTTTCTAGGAGTGCCGGGACGCTGTCGATCCAGTCGCGCATGTCGACGCTTCCTCCCGAGGTCACCACCACGATCGTGTGTTTGTTGAGCGAGGCCATCCTCTTGATCAGTTCGTCCTGCCCGGGCGGCAAACCAAAGGTGCGATCGGCGCCCTCGCTCTCGGAATCCGGATTGAACCCGACTGCCACGACGACCGCATCGGCGGACGTAGCCAGTTTTTCAGCTGCCGCATTCACGTAGGTGCCTTGGCGCACAATGCCGAAGCGAAACTTCACTCCGAGAAAGCCGGGCCTCCCGTGATGCTCCACAATAACCTTGTGCGGGGCCGCGGAAAGCCGCATCGAAGCCAAACCGACCAGAGCTCGCGCCTCGGTCCAGTTGTCTAGGATGACCTTATCATCGACAGAGACGCGGTAGTATCCGCCTGCTTCCCCAGTACTCTCTACAAAGAAGTCATAGACACCATCACCTGGCGCCCGGTAATACCCCGTCCAGCGGGCCGACCCCGCGCCAGACGGATAAGAAGCAGAGCGGAAGCCCAACTCCGCGTTCGCCACGGCGCCGAAATTGATGTGGAGATCGGTTCGGTGCTCGATCGGGTCGCCTTCCAAATTTTCGTTGGAAAAGTAATCTGCAACCAGCCCGGGGCTGTTGCCAGATTCCACCGTGGAAAGAACTGTCATCTGAGCCAGCACGCTGAGCTCGGGAACGCCGGAATCATAATACACAGGCACGGACGCGCCGAGTTCGGTTGCAACACCTTCGAGAAAGCTCACGGCGGAAAACGGTTGTACACCGGCGCTGCCTCCTCCAACGGGAACGGCTGGATACGCCCCGGGTCCAATCACCGCGATTGACCTGATCCTGGGCTTATCCAGCGGGAGGAGATAGTTTTCGTTTTTGAGCAAGACCATTCCCTCGCGGGCGGCTTCAAGTGCCACCTGGCTGCCTTCGAGGTTGTACCTCGGGATTGCGAGATCGGTCTGATCTCGATCCATCCAGTGGGATTCGATCGCGAGGCGAAGGATGCGGCGCACCTTGTCGTCGATCGTGGCAACCGAGACCTTTCCGTCTTCGATGGCACGCTGAAGTCTTTCGCGGCTCATAAAGAGGCCCATCGGCATTTCCAAATCCAGCCCGGCATTCGCCGCGGCAACCCCGTCGTAGGTGGAAAGCCAATCGGACATCAGCACCCCTGGGAACCCCCATTCCTGCTTCAAGACCTGGACGTTCAAAAACGAATTCTGGGTCGCGTGAGCGCCGTTGATAAGGTTATAGGAGTCCATCACGGCTTCCACGTGGCCTTCCTTTACAGCCGCTTCGAAAACGGGAAGGTAGATCTCGCGCATTGTGCGTTCATCGATGAGGTCATTGATCACGTGCCGGGCAAACTCTGAATTGTTGCCCATGAAATGCTTCACCGTAGCGCTGACTCCTTCGCTCTGCACTCCTTGGATGTATCCTACGGCGATCCGCGAGGCCAAATACGGGTCCTCGCCGAAATACTCGAAATTTCGCCCGTTCATCGGTGCTCGATAGATATTGACGCCGGGTCCTAGAAGGAAATTTACGCCTTTGGCCCTCGCGTCGCGCCCAATCTGCTCTCCGACGCGCTTGGCGAGAGAAGGGTCCCACGTGGCCGCCAGGTTGATTCCGGCAGCCATGGCGGTCGCACGACCGAAGTTGCGGACGCCCATCGGCCCATCGGCCATCTTCAGGCGCGGCAGGCCCACGGTAGGCAAGTCGCGCGTGAAAAAGCCATCCACACCTCCGAGCAGCTCGAGCTTTTCCGACAAGCTCATTCGCAACAGAAGGGTCTGGACCCGGTCATCCAGACCAGGGTCGGTTGCCGCGACAGAGTGACTGCGGCCGACAAGTGCGAGCAGAAACAGGCCCAGGAAAAGCGACGTCTGAACGAAGATGGTTTCCCGTCTCAAGCTGTGTGATTTCCCCCGCCGAGCCAAGTGTTAACGAAAGAGATCCGAACCAGCATGTGCCGATCCTAGCACGGCTCTCCTGGATCGAACCGTACAAGCAGCTGCCGGCTAGCTGTATCCTTCTCGTGGGACGTCAACCAACTCTTGACACAGGTCTTGTCCCCGTTGTTACCTAGCAGCCGTCAAGCAATAGGTGAAGGCTTTTTATGATTGTAATGCGGTCGTTGTGTGCGGCGAGCGTGTTTCTAGCACTAGCGGTGCTGGGGAGAAGCGTGGCGCGGGCGCACGAGCAGGAACCACCGCCCGAGAGTTCCTCGCCTCGAGCCCAGGGATCGCCGGCGGATAGACTTACGCCGGATGACATCGTCATGGGGAAGCAACTTTACGCAGCAAATTGCGCCAGCTGTCACGGCGTCGACGCGACCGGGCAGCTCGGCCCTAACCTCCATGGAGTCGTCGAAAGGCGTGGCGAACAGGCCGTTTTCGGAATCGTGCGCAACGGCATGGGCGGAATGCCGCCAGTGGTGTCGATCAATGATCAAAGGGTATGGCAGCTGATTGGTTATCTTCGGACGCTCGGCCTATCGGGACGAACGGAAGCGGCGACCGGTGACCCAGCAAAAGGAAAAATCGTGTATGCGGAAAATGGGTGCGCCACCTGCCACACCATCGACACGCAAGGCGGTAGCGTCGGGCCTCAGCTGACGACGATTGGCCGTTCGCGCGCGCCGAAATACTTGCACGACTTTCTGCTCGATCCCGGGAAAAATCCGCCTTCCGACATAACCCTGCCCGAGCGTGCGGCGAATACCGGGTATTTGCTTGTGCACGTGGTGACAAACGACGGGCATGAAATGACCGGCATGCGAGTCAATGAGGACACGTTCACGATTACACTGCGGGACGTGGGTGGTCATTTCTACACCTATGACAAGGTCAAACTCAAAACGATTGAGCGCGAGCCGGGAAAAAGCGTGATGCAGAGTTACAGCAATCTTTCAGCGGCCGATCTAGACAATCTGGTCGCATATCTTTCGAGCCTGAAAGGGACCCCATGAGGACGGCTGCCCGATCGATCGTCGTGCTGTTTCTAGCTTGTTTTGCAGTTCCAAGTTTCGCGCAGGTGCCCTACGAACGACTGAAGAATTCTGATTCTGAGCCGGAGAACTGGCTGATGTACGGCGGCAACTATAGATCGCAGCGCTTTTCAGGGCTCAAGCAGATCACGCCCGAGAACGCTGCGAACCTGCGCGTAGCTTGGGCGTATCAATTGCGGGGGGGCGGTGTGATGGAATCGTCGCCGATCATCGTGGACGGTATTTTGTACGTGACCGAACCGCCGAGTAACATCACGGCGATCGATGCGCGCACGGGAAAACCGCTTTGGCACTACGTGCCACCGGTGCCAAGGGATTTTGTTCCGGTGGGGCTGTTTCCCACAAACCGAGGGGTGGCGGTGCTCGACGACAAGGTGTTTGTCGCCACGATTGACGACCATTTGATCGCGTTGGATCGAAACAGCGGTGTGGTCCGCTGGAATTCACTGATCGCGGACAAGTCCGAAGGTTACGCAGTTACGCAGGCTCCTTTGGCCATTAACGGAAAAATCGTGGTCGGCGTTGGCGGCGGAGAAGCGGGCGCGCACGGATTCCTCAGCTGCTTCGATGCCAAGGACGGAAAGCTGCTTTGGCAAACGTACACCGTCCCGCGCAGTTCGACGGACCCGGGCGCTGATACCTGGGCCAACGACAGTTGGTCAAATGGTGGCGGCACGACCTGGAACACGGGCTCGTACGATCCCGAGCTGAATTTGATCTACTGGGGCACGGGCAATCCCGCACCCGACTGGAACGGCGAAGGCCGAATGGGCGACAACTTGTTCACCTGCTCCATGCTGGCGCTCGACGCGGACACAGGCAAGATGGCATGGTATTTCCAGTTCACGCCACACGAGACGCACGACTGGGACGCAGCCGAGCCGCCGATCTTGTTCGATGCCACGATCAATGGGAAACCGCGCAAGCTGCTGGCGCAAGCAAATCGCAACGCCTTTTATTACGTCCTCGACCGGACCAACGGCGAATTCATCACCGGCGTTCCTTTCGCCAAGCAAACTTGGGCAAAAGGCCTCGACCCAAAAGGACGGCCCATCAAGATGCCGCCGGAGCAGATCGAGCCGAGCGTCGAAGGAACACTGGTATATCCGTCGCTGACCGGCGGAATCAATTGGACAAGTCCCTGCTATAGCCCGTTGACTGGATTGTTCTACGTGAACGCCCGTGAGGGCTTCGCCTACTACATCAAAGGCGAGCGAAAAATGGCTCCGGGCAATTCGGTGGGTATCATCGGGGGCGGTGGTGGCGGCGGCAGAATGAGCGGCCCAGATGAGACGACCACCTCGATTCGCGCTTTGGTCGCCACAACCGGCGAGAAGAAGTGGGAATACAAAATGGTCGGCGATTCGTGGACCGGCACACTGGTCACAGCGGGCGGCCTTGTTTTCTCTGCCGATGCTGCCGGCAATTTCTTCGCACTGAACGCAAATACTGGCGAACCGCTGTGGCACCTTTTGCTTGGCGCAGCCGTGCGATCGAATCCGGTTTCGTACGCGGTCGATGGAAAGCAATACGTTGCGGACGCTGCCGGGAACACGCTGTTCGTTTTCAGTCTGCCGTAGGAAGAATTGATTTTGTCGGCGCTGTAATCCTGTGCTGAAGGTTCTGATCTTGGGGGACATTCATGAATTTCAAGAAGGCTTTGTGTGCCGCCATTATTGCTGCGGCTTGTCTGGCAGGACTGACACCATCAGCATCCGCTCAATTCCCGCCGCAGACGCCTCCTCCGCACAAACCGCATCCGCCAGTGACACCGGAGAGCATCGCTAAAGGGAAAGAACTTTTTCAAGGCACCTGCGCGAATTGCCATGGCATCGACGGGAGCGGAGCGAATGGCCCCAATATCCAAAATGCCGCTTCAACGATGGGACCCGAGGGACTATACGCAAGGATGACTTCCGGAGCCATTGGCACCGCCATGCCTAACTTCACCTTTCTCGGCGATGACAAGATCTGGGCAATCGCGGATTACGTCGCCACTCTGGGGCAGCACGGCACAGGGGTGCAGTTGGGCGATGCACAGAAGGGTCAGCGAGTGTACGACGCCAACGGGTGCGCGACGTGTCATAGCATCGTAGGACATGGCGGCGACACAGGACCGGACTTGACGACGATTGGCACGCAGCGTGCAGCCGCATTGTTGCGCAACGAAGTCCTCGACCCTGGCGCGAATCTTCCGACGGATACGAGTGGGTTGGCGGAGCGTGTGGCCTATCACGCGTATCAGCTGTACCGCGTGACGCTGAAAGACGGCAAGCAAGTAGAAGGCATGCGCGTCAACGAAGACTCGTTTTCCATTCAATTGCGCGATGCAAAAGGAGAGATTCACTCTGTCCAGAAATTCAACGTGCAGAATATCGAAGAACTGCCCCGGAAAAGCTTCATGCCCAGCTACAAGGGGAAGCTTACGGACGAACAGCTGAACGATTTGGTCGCCTATCTGGCAAGTTTGGGAGGTGGACGATGAAAAGTTCAAGACTGCTCGCATGCGGGTCCGTGTTCATTGGGCTCATCGTCAGCATCGGCGCGACCTCCTGGGCTCAGAACGTGACCTACGAAGAGATCTTGCACTCGGCGAGTCATCCGGAAAATTGGATCACCTACGGCGGGAACTACGCGTCCCAGAGATTTTCCGAGTTGAAACAGATCCAGACGGAGAATGTAGGCGATCTCAAAATGCAGTGGGTGTACCAGCTGCGCCAGCAAGGGATTTTCGAATCGTCGCCGATTGTGGCGGACGGAATCATGTATGTAACCGAACCCCCGACGACCGTGACGGCCCTTGACGTTCGCACGGGACGGCCGATCTGGAGATGGACCGCCAAACTTCCGCAACACCTGTTGACGATTGGATTATTCCCCACGAACCGTGGCGTGGCGATCCTCGGGAACACAATCTACGTAGCCACGATTGACGCACATCTTGTGGCACTCAATGCCAAAACCGGCGCAGAGCGCTGGAGTGTGGAGATTGGCAAGAACGAAGACGCCGTCGCAATCACGCAGGCGCCGCTCGCCATTAATGGAAAGATCATTGTTGGAATGGGTGGAGGCGAGGGCGGACTTCGCGGCTACATCGACGCCTATGATGCAAAAGACGGCAAGCGATTGTGGCGCCTGTACACGGTTCCCGCTGCAGGCGAACCAGGTGTTGAAACCTGGGAAGGCGAAAGCTGGAAATACGGTGGCGGGACGACCTGGAACACGGGCTCCTACGATACCGAAACGAACACGCTTTTCTGGGGCACCGGCAATCCAGCTCCGGATTGGAATGGAGACGCGCGCAAGGGAGACAATCTGTATTCCTGCTCACTGCTCGCCATTGATGCCGACACCGGCAAGATGAAATGGTACTTCCAGTTTTCTCCCCACGAAACGCACGACTGGGATGCATCGGAACCGCCGATTCTGTTTGATGCGGTAATCGGTGGCAAGAAACGCAAAGTCGTGGCGCAGGCGAATCGCAACGCGTTCTATTACGTGCTGGACCGTGAAACCGGGGAGTTTTTGGCCGGCAAGGCATACGCGAAACAAACCTGGGCGAAAGGACTCGACGCCAAGGGACGGCCCATCGAGTTACCCGACATCGAACCGACTCCGCAGGGCACGCTCGTCTATCCGAGTATCACCGGCAGCGTTAACTGGACCAGTTCGTCCTACAGCCCCTTGACAGGACTCTTCTACGTCAACACACGCGAGCAAGGTGCCTATTACTTCAAGGGCCACCCACAGATTCAACCACACAATCCGGCGGACATCGGTGGAGGCGGCGGGCAGAAGGTCGTGGGAGGAGATGCGGCCTACAGCGCCGTTCGTGCTCTCGAAGCAACGACCGGAAACGTGAAATGGCAGTTCAAAATGGTTGGCGATTCCTGGACAGGGACGCTCGTGACGGCGGGCAATCTCGTTTTTTGCGCTGACGCCGAGGGTAATTTCTACGCACTGAATGCCACGAACGGGGCGCCTTTGTGGCACGTGCCCCTTGGGAATTCCGTTCGGGCGAATCCGATTACGTACGCAGTGGACGGGAAACAGTATGTCGAAACCGCGGCGGGCAATTCGGTGTTTGTTTTCTCGTTGCCCTAAGCTGGCCCTATTGCGTCGATTTTCTGCGGGAAAGCTTCAGAACCACTTCGATATCACGGCGAGAATCAAAGCTTGAGATCGTCCGGGTCGGGGACGTCAGGTTCTCGTGCTCGGCATGGATTTCGTAGTCGACGTTGGGATCCAGGCCGCTAAAGCGGTACGCTCCGGAGCTATCCGTAATGCGGGTGATGATGGACTGCGTCTTGACGTTCACGAGGTAGACGACGCTGGAAGCGACCGGATCATCATCCTTGTCGATCGTCGTGCCGTGAACGGTACGAAGCTGGGCTTCCCCTTTGTTGTCCTGCGCGCTTAAGCAGGGAGCGAGAGACATTAGCAGCCAAGCAAGCAGGAGAATCCGCGGGAAACGGGCCGGGCAGTTTGGCCGCGTCGGCACAGTCATGGTTCATCCTCGTCCTCGCCGTACCCGGATTCCTCCTCTTCCTCATCGTCCTCCCCGGCTTCTTCATCTCCTTCCTCATCTGCCTCATCCTCGTCATCAGAAAGAGCGATAAGGTGCACGGGGTGGGTTTGCGTCACTTCGAGTTCGGTGTCACACTCGGGGCAGGTCAGGATTTCGCCTTCCTCGACCTCATCTTCATCCAAGTCGATTTCGGCGTCGCATTCCGGGCACCTGGTCACAGGAGTCGGTCCTCCTAGCGCGAACTTAGAGCAGACCGGCGTATTATATAACGCTCGTGTCAAGCTTTGGTGTGGAGGTTCGCGTAAAGGGATGAAGGAAAAACGCGAGTTCCCCGACCGGCCACTCGTGGGAGTTGGCGGGGTCGTGATCTCAAACGGGCGCGCTCTGTTGATCCGGCGCGCGAGTCCGCCGCTCGAAGATCAATGGTCCATCCCGGGTGGGCTGCTGGAGGTGGGGGAGACCTTGCGGGAGGGAGTACGGCGCGAGCTGCTCGAGGAAACCGCGATCGAGGTGCGCGTGCTGGAACTGGTGGAAGTATTCGAACGCATCGGCTTGGACGCCAGCGGAAAAGCGAAACATCATTTCGTCGTCCTGGACTATCTGTGCGAAGCTCTCCGGGGTGAAGCTTGCGCAGGGAGCGATGCAAGCGAGGTAGCGTGGGCCGCGCCGAACGAACTGGAGAGGTATTCTCTTACGCAAGCCACGACGCAAGTCATTCTGCGTGCGTTTGAAATGGTGCGCCAACGCAATCTGCAACGAGATGGATAGATCTCTTCGACGATCGGGGGTCGTTCAGCTCGCCGCGGCGGCATCGGGCAGGCGCCCGAAGCGGCGTTCGCGCCCAAAGTAGTCTTCAACCGCCACTTCTAAATCGGAAACGTCAAATTCAGGCCACATGCGCGGAGTGAAATGGAGCTCCGCGTATGCTGATTCCCACAACATGAAATCGCTCAGTCTTTGTTCGCCGCCGGTGCGAATCAGAAGATCGACGTCTGGCGCGGCCCCGCCGCTGTTGGTCACTTGTCCGAGGCGTCGGGCAAATTCACGGCCGGATACCTCGAGGCTCGATAACATCCAGCAGGAGGCGCGAAGGATGGCGTCGCGCGAAGAGTAGTCGAGTGCAATGCGCAAATCGATAACGCGGCCAGCAGCGGTCTGCCGCTCGGCCGACTCGATAGCCTCGACGAGACTCCTGGGTAGGCGATCGCGGCGGCCAATGACGCGCAATCGGACGCCTCTGGCGGCGCACTCCGAAGCGTCCGCACGAAGATAATCCTCAAGCAAGCTGAGCAAGGATGTAACCTCAGCCGCCGGGCGCTCCCAATTGTCGGAGGAAAACGCGTACAGCGTGAGTGTGCCGATGCCTAGCTGCGGAGCAACGCGAACGACGCGGCGAACCGCGGCAACCCCGGCGCGGTGACCTTCTGAGCGCGGAAGACCCCGCGCGGCGGCCCAGCGGCCGTTGCCATCCATAAGGATGGCAACATGAATCTTGGGAGCAGGAATGACTCGTGCAGCGCTATTGCCCATGTTCTTCCTCTGGGAGAAAGGCCCCTCTACCCTTCCCGCGTGGCGCGGATGAGGGCCTCCATGTGGTCCAGATACTTTTCCAGTGCGCGTCGGCCAGCAGGCAGCAGCCGATACTCGGTCTTCGGCACGCGGCCGGCAAATGATTTCGTGCAACCGATGTACCCAGCGTCCTCGAGCTTGCGGGCATGCACGCTGAGATTGCCGTCGGTCGCGCGGAGCAGTTCCTTGAGTTCATTGAAGCTGAGGGATGTATTCACGGCGAGTGCACTTACGATGGCCAGTCGCGTTCGCTCGTGGATCACCCGGTCCAGATGTTGGGCCGCTCCGTCGGCGCCCACCGCTCCGGATGCTGCTCGTTTAACCCTTTCGTCCCGCGAAAGGCGCGCGGTTCCTGATTTAGCCGCCATACTGCCTCGCAATCACGGCTCCGAAAACGAGATGCAGGCCGCCGAATCCGGCGCCCAGCAGAGCGTTGCCCCAGCTCGCGGAGCAGAAAAGAGCGACAGCGCCGAGGACCATAAAGCAGAGCCCCATAAGGGGTACGATGCGAATCGAGAAGGCACCTCCCGTGACCACGGCCGTCCCGTAAAGCAGAAGCCAGACTCCCGGCACCGACTCAAAGGATCCGATGCGCACCAACAGGAAGGTCATCAACACGCCGACGAGCAAGGGGGGCGCAAAGCTGTAGACAAATCGGCGACCGGGGCCAGAAAGAAGCGCAGTTCCCGCTTGGCGGGCCTTGGCATAGGTGGTCCAAACAGCAATCGCGATAGCCACCGCGGCCTCCGAAACCCAGGTCAGCAGCCAGGCCAGCGACGACGCTTGCCGCGAAGCGATCACGGCCGCGCCCAATGCCGTAATTCCCATGGCGACGCCGCCCCAGCCCGGTACAGCGGTAAACGAGCCAGCCCGCTCCATCGTTTCACGAATAAACTGAATGTTGTCGCGGGCACGGTCGTCGATGGCAACGGGATGGAGATCGCGATCGGGAAACGCCATGCGATCAGCATAGCAGACCGACTACCAGTGTCAAGTACTTTGCATGGTAAAGTTTCCAGCTCTCGATCCTCCTGTCGCTGTCGAGCTCCTGCGTGTCACCTCGCCGGCGAACGGGGATAACGGCCGAGGAGCCAGTTCCAACGAATAGAGAGGAGATCGGCGAACATCGATACGCTGTCACGGAAAACGTGCACTTTTGTGGCGGCATCGTGTGCCCAACGCACGGGTACTTCGGCGATGCGTAGACCATGGCGCCCGGCGAGGAACAGCACTTCAGGGTCAAAACCGAAACGCTCAATTCGCTGCTGCTCGAAGACGATCCGGCAGCGTTCGCGGACGAAGGCCTTGAAGCCGCACTGCGTGTCCTCGAACGGCAACCCAGTGAGGAGGCGCACGAACCCATTGAAAATGATCCCTGCAACTTCCCGAAATCTTGACTGGTGCGCGGTGATCAGAGAACGATCGACGGCCCGCGACCCGATGGCAACGTCATAACCTGCCCCGATGGCTTGAAGGAGCTTTTCTGATTCCTCAATCGGCGCTGAAAGATCCGCATCCGTGAAAAGAGCGATGCGGCCACGGGCCTCGGTCATGCCGTGGCGCACGCTATAGCCTTTCCCGCGATTTTTCCCGTTCGACAGAATGCGCAGACAAGGAATCGTTTGTGCCCATTGCTTTGCAATGTCCACTGTTTTGTCCGTCGAGCCATCATCCACCACAAGGATCTCCATCCCGGCGAACTCCCCCGTTTTGCCGCGGAAGTAGTCAGAGATGCGCGCGAGCGCGTGGCCAAGGCGCCGCTCCTCGTTATAAGCGGGAATCACGATCGAAAGCTCTGGCGCGTTCGCGTTCATTCGATCCCGACGTTGGGAGCGTGGGTTCGGCTGGCCAGGAGCGCCGGCCACGAAGGCACTGGGTGGGCACACGGCGAATGCCGAGCAATCAAACGGCAACCCTCGCGAAACTAGCAAGCAACCCTGTTGCGGCAGGCCGCTTCATAGTCGGCTCGGGTGCACAGAACCGAGCTGTGACTTCAAGCCGTGGCGACGTTCGGCCGTGCGTGCCATGGGCTTCGGAACCGAGAAGCATGCTACTTCTCAAAATATCATAGCCCGCTCTGACGGGACTATCGGAGGCCTGCGCGAGACCTCTATTCGGCAAGATCTCGCAAACAGCCGTGACCTAGGGCTTCGCCTTCGATATGATGAGTGTCACCTTGCGGTGCCAGCTGATAGGAGATGCACATGAGATTGTTTTTCGCCATATTCGCAGCGCTTTGCTTGGCGGGGCCCACGCTGGCGCAAGCGCCAACGACGGGGGTACCGCAGAAACCCCCGCAGCATCAGCCGGGTGTGACTGACCCGTCGCACACGTCAACACCGGAGGCAAAGTCGACTCCTTCCCATTCCGCCGACAAGATCGATCCTGAAAAGGATGCCGCAATCCGTCACCTGATGGACATTACGGAAACGTCGAAGCTCGGTGACAACATCGCGACCTACCTGAAGGGACAGGTTCATGACGGTGTGGGTCGTGCCATTGGCCCCGACAAGGTCGATGCGTTTATGGGGACATTCAACCGGAAGTTTTCCGCAACCTCTCCTACCACGGCGGTTACCGATGCCATGGTCCCGATCTACGCGAAGGCCTTCTCCATGGAAGATATTCAAGGGCTCATTCAGTTCTACGAATCCCCTCTCGGCCAGCGCGTAGTGAAAGCTCTCCCGGAGGTCGTGCAGCAATCGCAGATGGCTGGTGTACAGATCGAACAAGCGTCGGCACTGAAGGTTCTGCGGGAAATGACCGATGAATATCCTGAATTGAAACAGGTCCTCCCACCCGAAAACGATCAGGGCGCGCCGCAAGCCGCTCCGGCGCCAGCGCCCGGCCAGGCCCCCAAACCGACTCCCACTGCTCCTCCCAAATAGCTACACCCGGGGCTCGAGCGCCGACCACGTCGCTTTGTGAATGGTGGAAAAAGCGGCCGAAACAGCCATGAGCTCGCTATAATCCTGTGCCCATGGCGCCGCTAGAAGTGACCGATTGGTCTCCGCTCTGGATATCGCTCAAAACCAGCGTAACGGCGACCCTGATCACGCTGATTGCCGGGCTTGCTGCGGCGGCTTGGCGCGAGCGGCACAACGGCCCGGCGGTCGCCCTGGTCGACGGCATCTGCCTTCTTCCCCTGGTGCTGCCACCCACGGTAGTCGGCTTCTTCCTCCTGCTGCTTTTCGGGCGCCGCGGCCCCCTGGGACGGCTGCTGCTCCAAATGGGCACCACCGTGATCTTTTCCTGGCCGGCTACCGTGATCGCGGCAGCGGTCGTTGCATTTCCGCTGATGTATCTCACCGCTCGCGCGGCCCTCGAGCAGGTCGATTCGCACTTCCCAGAGGCCGCACGCACGCTGGGTGCTTCCGAATGGCGTATTTTCGGAAAAATCGCCTTGCCGCTGGCATGGCCCGGTGTGCTGGCTGGGGTGATTCTTTCCTTTGCGCGGGCCCTCGGCGAATTCGGAGCCACACTGATGCTCGCCGGAAACATTCCGGGAAGAACCGCTACGATTCCGATCGCCATCTACTTTGCGGTGGAAGCCGACGACATGCGCAGCGCGTTCGCCTGGTGCGCGGCAGATGTTTTGATTTCGCTCGCCCTGCTGAGTGGTCTCTATTACTGGACCCACGCGCGGGGACCTGCGCGCTGGGCCCGGCGCTGACATGGCACTTGAAGTTCACATCGAAAAAGAACTAGCGAACTTTACGCTGGATGTTTCGTTTGCGGCCGATAAGGAACCGCTCGGAATTCTCGGTCCGTCGGGCGCCGGAAAGACGGTGCTGCTGCGGTGTATTGCAGGCTTGGAGGATCCCAATCGCGGCCGTATCGTCCTTGGCAACCGCACCTTGCTCGACACCGAAAACGGTGTTCGTGTTCCTGCACGCAAGCGCCGCATCGGAATGCTTTTTCAGCACTACGCTCTGTTCCCTCATCAGTCGGTGCGAGACAACGTCGGGTTCAGCCTAAGAGGGCTATCCGGCGATGAACGCGCGCGCCGCGTGCGGGCCATGCTTGAGCAGGTCCACGCGGCTGAGCTCGAACCGCGCTATCCGCGCCATCTTTCAGGTGGCGAGCAGCAACGTGTCGCTCTGGCCCGCGCGCTTGCGAGCGAACCGGAGGCCCTTTTGCTGGACGAACCTCTTTCCGCTCTGGACACACACTTGCGCAGTCAAATGGAGGCGCAGCTCCGAGAGATTTTTCTCGCCTACCGCAGTCCGACGCTGCTGGTCACGCACAATATCGAGGAGGCCTACCGACTAGGCCCGCGACTGCTCGTGCTCTCGCGCGGGCACGTGGCCGCCTTGGGACCTCGAGAAGAGATCTTTCGGCGACCGCCCAATGTAGAAGTCGCACTCCTAACAGGCTGCAAGAATATTTCCCGGGCACGAGCGGTCTCCGACAGCCACGTCGAGGCCATCGACTGGGGCTGCCCGTTGCACCTCAGGCAAGCGCCATCACCACCGGTTGGCCACGTCGGGATTCGCGCTCATCACATCGATTTCACCGAATCGTTCGATCCAGGGACCGGAGAGGAAAATGTATTTCCCTGTTGGCTCGTGAGCTCGTCCGAAACACCCTTCCGGATCACTCTCTACCTTCGGCTGCACAAACCGCCTGACGGATCGGGCCGCTACGACCTGCAAGCCGAGGTGTTCAAGGAAAAGTGGGAACGGTTCCGCGATCGCCCGCTGCCGTGGCACGTAAGGCTCTCGCCCGAATGGCTGTTCGTCATGCCCGCTTGAGGGATCATTTGTAGTGCTTCACAAACTTAACGTCCATTCCGTATGTGCCGTTTATATCGCGTAGGAACTGGACCGAGAGCCCTCGCTTAATCGCGTAGTCGACTTGAATCAATTGGTACTGGTTCGATGAGGCGTTCGTCGAGTAGGTGATCGAAATATCGCGCGTGAGCTGCTCCTGGATGGTAACGCGCGCGGCGGCGTTGGATTCCGTGGCGGTGCCGGCCACGAAGGGGTCCACTCGAAACGAACTGATGCCAAAAAGATGTTCGATGCGCCCGCCTACGCCGCTGGAGATGGCCTCCGAGAGCAACGCGGTGGCGCCGTAGTTCTGAGCGGCTCCAGGCTCGGAACGTAGACCTGACTCCTCGCCGGGACTACCCAAAGCCAACAGGGCCACGATATCTGTATCCGGTAGTGGCGGATCAGAGCGGTAACTCAGAGAGAGATGGCTCGAGGGACCGGAGAAATTTATGGTGACCTGATATTGGTTGATGGTCGAGGTAGCCTCGATATTGAGGACCGGATCGAGCCGGAACGGATTTGCGAAATTGATGTCGCCGCGGGTGAGTTCAAACGTGTTGCCACGAAATGGCATTTCTCCGCCTAGCAGGTGAATATCTCCGAGAAGCACGGGCCGGTCCCAAGTCCCGCGTAGGCGAACATCCCCATCGATTTCAACATGTGCCCCGGACCATTCGATTCGGGCGCCGGGAGTGGTCAGGCCCTGGACGTCGAATGCAAGATTTTGCAAAAAAGGCGAAGTGGTAGGCGCACTGGCTGTGGTGTCGGTCCCCGAAGCAAAGAACGAGGCCACGTCAACACTTTGGCCAAACAGCACGCGCTGTACTTGAACGTGGCCGCTGATCAAAGCGCCGTCGCTTGTGCCGGAAAGCTCGATCGTGCCGCCGACCAGCCAGCTCATACCGGCAGGATATCGAACGCGAACACTCGAGGTCGTTGCCGCCACCCGGTACCGCAATGGGCCCTCGCCGTAGTCAACGCTACCGCTGAGCGTCAGTGGCCCCCCACCCGCCTCCGCCGTGATTTGATCGAAAAGCAGCCGGCTCTTGTCAAATACGAGGCTACCTGTCACGTGGCTAAGTCCCAGGGGAAACTCCGAGTAGGTAGCCGAGGCATCCTGCACGCTCGCATTCCCGGTCACGCGCGGAGATCCCAGGGTCCCCTGCACGGATACATTGACGTCGGCACGGCCGCTGGCATGCAAATCCGGCAGCAGGCCTGTGATCAGACGCAAGTTCATGCCACCAGAAAGCTTGAAATCAAGCCGGCGATCACGGTCAAATCGCGCCGACCCGCTCAGTTGCACATCGGTGTCCGGCCCATGCAGGCGCGCCTGCTCGATTCGAACTTCGTTGCGGCGATACGCCAATCGAATGTTTTGGTCGTTGGTGAGCTGGACCAGCTGATAGTTGAACGAAATGCGAGCGATATTGGCATCCACCTCAATCGAATCTGGCTGCCGCAACGAGCCCGAGATGGTGAACACGGCATCGGCACTGCCATGGCCGGTCAGCTGCGACAGGTGCAGTCCCGCCGCAATGAGTGGATCCAGATCGAATTGCTCCATCGAAAGTCTGCCGGAAACGGACTCCTCACCGCTCAGTAGAACCGTCACATCTCCTTGAAGTCTCTCGCGCACCGGCTCTGAGGCCAGTGTCAGGTGGGCGCTCGTGCCATCGGACTCGATGTGTCCTGTAAAGTCCCCCTCGGAGTCTGTTCTCAAGGCCAGATTTGTGATCTTGAGATCGCCTCGTGCGACGGGTGCGCGCAGTGGCCCGCCCCCGCGAAGGGAGAAATCGAGACGGCCTGAAATCGGCAGCGAAGGGGTTTGCAGCTGCCGAATGCGTTCGAGAGCAATTCCCCTGCCCGCGAGGTCGAATTCCGCACGCTGCTCATCGGGTCGGTACAGGAAGTTGCCGTCGAAGGTACCAAAACTCTCGCGCAGTTGGGCGTTGGCGAGCTTCACGAGGTCAGGTTCCCAGTGAAATTGTCCGCTCAAACGATCGGCGCTCCAGCCTCGGACCAGAATATGTTCGGCAACGAAGTTGGCATCCACGATGGGCGCAGCGCGCGTGCCGCTTCCATGAACGTCGCCAGCCAGATCCACCTGGATCGGATAGGGCGTACCGAGCAACACCTGCAAATCGTCCCCCGAGGCTCGCTCGACATGTGCGTCAAGCCTCCAGGGGCTGGAAGGCAGAAAGTTCCAGTCTCCTGCGAACTCGAGCCAAAGATCGACCCGAGAAGAGGTGTTCGCACGTCGAATCACGGTGTTCTTCAGCAAAAGGCCATCGGGTGAGTACTCCAGGTCACCTTCCAAGTGATCCCACACGAGATTGTCATATTGCGGATTCGTTGCCATGAGGTGACCGACAAAGGATACTTCCTTGAGAGGTCCGATGATTCGGCCGCGCCACTGGATTTCCCCGCCCACACGATGCGGACCAGCCTCTGGGCCGCGAATCGCACTGATGAAATCATCCCACTGGAGCAAATTCTCCGCGGAGAGGGCTACTTCCAGTGCCGAATCCTCCGCTCCGAGCGTACCGTCCATCGCGATGTGCGCCGAGGGAGTTCCGATCTCGCCCTGAGAAATCGAAACGATCTCCCGGTCGCTGCGGTAGTCGTAGTCAATCCGGGCCGTCACGGGAATGATGCCCGCGCCCGACACGCTAGGCGGCGACCAGCGCATTTCCCCCGTCGATTGAAAGTTCTCGAAGTTCGCATTCCAGGTGTTGACCGAATCCACGTCGATGACCCCATCCCAATGAAGCGAGTTCACGGGAAGTTCATCGTTGTCCAGCGCATTGAACAGGCGCGCCAGGCTTCCCCCGCGCAGCCGCGTTTTCGTGCGAAATCGAAGCCCAGGAAAGTCCAGTTCGAGCTGGCCATCGAGCGTGGCTCCGATGGCGTGCACGTTGAGATTGGGGACAACCAGCCGCTCGTGAGCCACCTGAAAGTCACCGGATGCCTCCATGCCTTTTTCGTGATAGAAGCGGTACGGCAGGGCCACGTTGCGACTGGAGAAGTAGCCGCTCGCCGTCCATTCACCGCCGGCGCTACCCTTCAGCGAGGCGTTCGATCGATAGTGCGCTTGGCCAGAAAAATCCGCATCGCCATCAGGCGTCAAGGGCTCGCGCAGTATCTTCCGGACATCGGCCAACGAAACCCGAAGGCGATATCGCAAGTCCCAGTCCGATTGCGCAAAGCTCGGCAGCTCGGCCTGGAGGTTAAAGTGCGAATGCTGCAGCGTAAGAATGAGCTCATTGAGCACGAAGGAATTGCGCTGGAGCGTGAATTTGACGGTGAGATCGAATGGAAACGGAAGATCGCGCTTTCTTCGAACCTCCACTTGTCGCCAGCCGAAACTTCCGACGTAGGAATCAGGGCCGCTGGCCGGCGCGTCATAGTGCAGGACAAACTGGAAGTCCCGGCCCTCAACGGTAAGCGGAACACGAGCGTCGTTGTAAGCGGCGCTGCCATCCTGCAACTCGAGCCGGCCGACGGCTAAGTCAAATAGGGTGGTGCGCCACGGGAGGTTCCGGGTGGGCCGCTGGGGCACCGGAACATTGCTGTATCCGCCTCGGTCTGTTCGAACAGCCAGTTGCGGGCGCGTGACGACGAGTTCGTCGAGCGCAATCTTGCGTTCGAAGAATGAAACGATACGAATTTCGAGCTCCACGCGCTCGGCGTGAAACAGGGGCGGCTGGCTCGCACTTTCCAAACCGTGCAGCGTCAAGTCGTCGATCTCGACGCGCAACTTCCACAGATGCAGATGAAAGGCACCGATTTCGACGCGCGCTCCCGTGCCCTGTTCAATTCGGGAGATGAGCATGTCTTGAAGGGATCGCTCCAGCAAACCCGACCGGTTGAGGGCCAATGCGGCGAGCACCGCCACAGTGAGCAGCACGAGTGCGCCCATCGCCCAGCTCAACGAACGACGCTTCACGGTTGCCCCCCTTCTGACATTACGTCGATTTTGAGTCGCGCCCGTGTTTCGTTAAGCCACGCCGTGGCGCGATCATTGATCGCACGCTGCACGAGCACTTCTTGAATGGCATCTTCGACGTCTTCGAGCGAGGGTACCGGTTGTCCTTGCGATTCCAGTTGCGGGACCAACTCGTTGTTGTAATACGCTTCGACCTCTTTCTGATCTACCTGCGCTGCGGCGCGAAAGCGATAGTCAAGGAAGCGGGAAAGATACAGCTGCATCGCGAGCAGCCGACGAACGTCGGCCTCGGTGAGGCCTGCGTCGGTCGCGCGTCTTTTAAACTCTTCCGGTGACGGAAACCTTGTAACGAGCTGCTCGAAGACGCGCTTCACATCCTCCTCCGAAGGCTGCGGATAGTGTGCGACCCGGGCCTCACCGCCCGCGATCCATTGATCCGCCAACTCACGAATTAGTTCCGGGCGCGGCTTGGCGCGGCCATCCACGAGTAGCTGGAAGGCCGCGAGTTCCCGCACTTCGCTTTCTGTGATGACATCGTCCTCGATACGGGCAGCCACCCCATCGATCATCCGAGCGTTTCCAAACGGGACCGCCGAAGAGACCGAGGAACCTGTTTGGCCTTTTACACAACTTGCTGTCACATTCAGAAAAGTCCCAATCAAGAGAGCGATGAGAAAGGCACGATTCATCAGAAGATCGGTCCGATATTGAATGAAAATTCGAAATGCGGGACTTGATACACCTGAAACGTCGAAGTGGTTGTGTTAAATACCTGGTAGGAGGCTGGATTGAGCTGAAATCCGAAGTCCACACGTACCGGCCCCACCGGAGTTGGATAGCGGAGGCCAAAGCCAACGGTGTGCGAAAAATAATTCAAATTAGTAAGCGAAGGCGCTTTCCATGCTAACGAGATATGATTCACGTCCGTGTACACATTGCCGCCGTCGTAGAAAACCGTCCCTCCCAGGCGGCTGCCCACCAAGGGCAGTCTCATAGGAAAGCGCAATTCCTGGTTAAAGACCAGCAGGGCCTGTCCGCCGATGGGATACCCCGTGCAAGGGTCGCGCGGGCCTGCCTGGTTCAGCCCGAAGCCGCGCAGCGTTGTGCCGCCGCCCGCGTAGAACCGCTCGGGCAGCGGAATTTGGGGAAAAGTGTTCGGCGGCGTCGATGTCGTTTCCAAGCACTGCGAGGGATTGAACTCGGTGCTCAATCCAACGGTATTAGCTTGTGGCAGCTCCACGCCGAAGCGCACCGAACGCGCAAAAACGAATGCGCGACCAAAGGAATGAAACGAGGAATTCTGGAAAAACCCACGGAAGAAAGCAGCGCCGGACCCGAGTGCGGGAATCGCGTCGCTCAGGTCCACCGTATTGAACGTACCGTGCTTCGCGTCGGCGGGATCGTCCCGTCGGTCCCGTGCATAGGTGACGCCGACGCCGGACACCAAGGTCGGCTGACTCAGCAGGGGGATTTGCTCCGGGCTGATGGTGTTGGCCAGGTTGAAGGCATCGACCCGGCGGTAGAAATAGCGGTAGAGGAGGGAGCTGGAAGAGGATAACTTCTCGACCAGCTGCAGACCCACCTCAAACCGCGTCGAGGAAAACGTGTCGACGTCTTGTGTCTTCTCGGCGAATCCTGTCAGCTGGAGGCTCAATTTTCTGTTGGCCAGAAAATCGTCCGCCAGATAGCTGAGTACGACGCGATACTCGAGTGTGCTGGCTCGCGCTTTGAAGGAAAGTGTTTCAGCGCGACCGAACATATTGGCACGCGAAACCTCGAGAATCCCGCGCGGGCTGGCGCCAATCGTCGTTCCATTGGGATTCGAGCTGCCCCCGGCGATCCGCTGGACTTCAAACCCGACGCCGTAGCCGATGGTGTAGCGATCCGCCTCGTGCACTGCGACCACGACCGCCTTGTCCGGATCGGTGCCGCTGGGATCTTGCGGCGCGATCTGCACGCGATCAAATACGCCCAGGTTATATAGCTGGCGTTGCGTCTTCGCGACGTCGCCTTGGCGCAACGGGCCTTCCGGCTGAACTTCCACTTGACGCGCAACAATATCGCGGCGCGTGTTCACGTAGCCGGAAAGGTACACGTTCGAGACCTCCACGCGTTGGCCTTCGGTAATGCGGTACACGAGGCGAATCGTATCGGGCGTTTCTCCGGCCACCGCCTCGGTGCGAAGTGTTGCACCCGGATAGCCGTCGTTGTAGTAAATCGCGAGCATATTGTTGCGATCGCTCGCCACGGCCGATTCCGAGTATGGCTGACCCGGCGTCGAACCGGCGACGCTTAGTAGCTCGGAGGTCTCGATGGCATGGTTCCCTTCGATCTCGAGACTCGCGACGCGCGTCTGGTTCCCCTCCACGATATGAAACGTGACGAAAAGATTGTCTTTTTTGCCGCGGTAGCGATCGTCCACCGATGAACTGACCTGCGTGTCGCGGAAGCCATTGGCCGCATAGAGACCGCGGAGCGAATCTATATCAGCGCGCAGAAGCTGCTGGCTGAACCGCCCTGGCGAGGCAAAGGATGCAGGCTGCAGCTGAAGCCGTGGCAACAGCAGAATGCTTCCGAAATACCTGTTTCCTTCAAACGCGACTCCCGCCAGCCGGAAATGATCGCCACGTGTGATGACGAAGGTAATTACGCGGCCTTGCGGGTCATCCTGCGAATGAACTTCTACGTCGGCATCGAAATATCCCTGCTTTTGCAGATAGTCGCGAATGTTCCGCCGGCCCTCTTGCAGCAAATCGTCATCCACGGCGCCTTCTTCGAAAATGGGGATTAGCTTACGCTGCTGGCTTTTGCTGAGATGCGCGCCTTCGATGTCGACTCGCACGCGAGGTCCAGCCGTCACCGCAATAATGAGAGGTACGCGGTTCGATTCGGGATCGTAGGTTCCACGGGTGATGACTCCGCCCGCCCCCAGATAACCCTGGTTCACGAGAAACTTCTTCAGCCTGTCATTGTTTCGTGAAAGGGCCGCAGTGGTAATCTCGGTCTTGCTCGAAATCTTTAATCTTTTCAACAACTCCGCATCCGGATACGGCGTCTTGTTCACCAGAGTGATGTCACCCGCACGGGCGCGCAGTCCCGAAGACACGGTGACAGCTACGTTCATCTGCCTGGTATCCGGGTGAGGCTCGAGGGCCCAGGTAATCTTGGCTTGGTAAAACCCGTCGTCGCGCAAAGCCTGTTGTAAGCGGTCAACCCCGCTGCGCAGGGCACTCTCACGAAACGGCTCTCCCAAAACGAGTCGCAGGGAAGCCAGAGCGCCCGCCTCAGAGGGCGGCGGTTTTAGTCCCTCGACCGTAATCACATTGTTGTAAATGTTCGGTGTGACGATAAAGTTGACTTCCAAGCCCTCGGAGGCGGTCACGGCCGAGACGCGAATATCGGAATAGTCGCCCATGCGGTAAAGTGTGCGCAGACTTTCTCGCTCTTCTGTGAATTGAAAAAGGCTCCCAACCTGTAGGGGCAGCGGCGGAATCCTCTCACGGGCGATTTGCCCCGATTCGTAAACCACGCGAACCTGTGCCACGAGTTGGCCTTCCACCCTAACTTCTTGGGCCAGGGTGCAGGATCCGAACAGAGGGAGAAACAGGGCGAGCAGCATAACGGTCGGGGCTGCGCGGCGCGACCAGTCGCCGTGGGCGGATGTTTTTGGTTTGCGTAGGAATTTCATTCGCCCCAGAGGTTAAGAGGAGAGGTTAGCACAGGCGCGTTGCCTGCCCGGCGGCAAATGGCGCTATGATGGTTTCGAGTCAGCCACCCAAAGCCATGAAACCTGAGGATCGCGAAAGATACTCCCGGCAGGTCCTTTTCGCCGGAATCGGAGAATCGGGCCAGGAAAAACTGCTGGCGGCAAACGCCGTCCTGGTGGGCTGTGGTGCCCTCGGCACGGTCGTTGCAGGTCTGATGACACGGGCTGGAATCGGCCGGCTCCGCATCATTGACCGTGACTATGTGGAGCATTCGAATTTGCAGCGCCAAACGCTTTTTGACGAAACCGACGCCCGCGAGGCTCTGCCCAAGGCTGTCGCCGCCCAGCGTCACCTGCGCGCGATCAACTCAGAGGTTTTTGTCGAAGGCCTCGTCGCCGACCTGACCCCCGCCAACGCAGAAGAGCTTCTCGGCGGCTTCGCACTGGTTCTCGATGGCACGGATAATTTCGAAACACGGCTTCTCATCAATGATGCCGCGGTTTCACTCCGAATCCCTTGGATTTACACGGCAGCTGTGGGGAGCTATGGCGTGACCATGACGATCCGTCCAGGGGAAACAGCCTGCCTCGCCTGTCTGCTGGAAGCCGATGACACCGCGATCGGCAACGAGGCCACCTGCGACACCGTGGGTATTCTCGGATCGGCCGCCAGCGTTGCCGCATCCCTGGCGGCAGCCGAGGCCCTGAAACTTCTCGCGGGAAGGCCGGAAGCGCTCCATCAGCGGGTTGTGTCTTGCGATGTCTGGGCGGGCAAGTTTCAATCCATTCGTGTTGCGCGCAACCCCGATTGCCGAACCTGCGGACACCGCGAGTTTCGCTATCTCGCTGGAAAGGCACAGCCGCACATCACCATGTGCGGGCGCGACTCGGTACAAATTCACGCGAGTGGCCGGCGGCTGGACCTCGGCGATTTGGGCCAGCGACTTCAATCCGCTTCGATCGGAGAGGTTCGTAACAACGATTTCCTTCTGCGCTTCCGCGTGCCGCCCTATGAGATGACCGTTTTTGCCGACGGCCGCGCCATCATCAAGGGCACGAAAGATCCTGCCATCGCTCGCTCGCTATACGCCCGCTACCTGGGGACCTAGAAGAAATCGTACGGACTCACCCGACGAAGCGTCGTAGGGCGGACTGCCGCATGGCCGCGCGGTCCATATTTTCGCGGCAGTTCATCAGCGTCAAAAGCGTGCTTAGGATGCGCGCCTTGATTTCGTCAGACATCGTAAAGCCGCCGGTTGCAACGTGAACAAGTGCTTCGCCGTGCTTGGCTATTTTCCCTATGAAATCCAGCTGCCGTTCGTGACTCGCATTGCCGAGGGCTGTCTCGCGCCGTATCTCGGCACATTCTTGCTCGATAAAGAGCGTGTAATGCAGCACACACAGCCGCTCCGCAGCAAGGATCGCTGGCACGGTGGACTTACATCCCTTTGCAGAGCAAATGTCTGCCACGGACCAACCCCGGACAAGCTCTTGTTTTGTAACACCTTCCGCACCCAATTGCCAGTTGGGCGCCGCGACGTGGTGCGTATCAGGCAGCAATGGTAAACCTGCCTGCCGCGAACGCGCCGGGATGATCGCGCATCCAACGGAATGCAGTTGTACTTATAGAAATTCATAATGAATCGGAGGATCTCATGCGCAAGTTGGGTTGGAACTTCTTGAAACCGCTACATACCGTATTTTGTGTTTTTCTTGCGTTCGCCGCTATGGCCGGAACAGCCGACGCCCGGCCAGCGTCGCCACCGAACACGGCCAACTACCCGGCGGCGCTTGCCAACCAGGTTCGCCACCAACTGGTCATGCTTCCCTTCTATTCCCCCTTCGACCACTTGGAATTCCAAGTGAAAGGCAACCAGGTTGTTTTACTAGGTCAGGTGGTCCGGCCCTCTTTGAAAGAGGATGCTCGAGCCGCCGTCAGCCACATCGAGGGTGTGGAATCGGTGGATAATCAGATCGAAGTGCTTCCGCCCTCCCCCATGGATGATCAAATCCGCCGCGCTGAATTTCGTGCCGTCTATGGCGCTCCGGGTTTTGACATTTACCTCATTCGGAGTGTGCAGCCGATTCACATCATCGTGAAGAACGGTCACGTCACACTGGAGGGTGTTGTCAGGTCCCAGACGGACAGGAACTTGGCCGGAATGGCAGCCAACCAAGTCCCGAACGTGTTCTCGGTCACGAACAACCTTCGCGTCGAAAACAGCTAGTTCCCGGCGTACTCACTCGGGCGCGACATGCTGGCCGATGCGGAAATCGGTCCACGGACCCGCCACCATGTCGCGCAGCGCCGGGGATTGCCAAGAGAACTCCGGATGGTCCGCTAGAAACTTCGCCGCATCGAAAGAAATCCCGCAAGGATGGCCAAGCCGCGCGGCGAAAGTCATAGACGCAGCCATCCGGCTATCGATCACCTTGCCCTGAACGGCACCGTACGGGTCAAAGGGTGGGCTCGTCGAACCGGGGAGCGTTTGCGTTTGCGCGTCGCCGTGCCCGCAAAGGGTGCGGCGGTTTGCACCTTCTTTTCTCGCAAACGTGTCGTAGTGGTCGCTCAGAAAGATCTTGGCAAGACTGACGTCAATCTTACCTCTATTCCCATTCAGCAGCTGGTCCCAACGGATGCGGCGCGCATTCGGACCGCTAGCGGGATCGTTTGGATCAAACGTGGTTTCATCCTTGATCAGGTCTGGGTCGCTCGGAAAATTCGCACCTGAAAAATAGCCGTCCGACGTTCGCCAAACCCTGTTGTGCTTAAGGCCCAACTCGAAGCGAGCGATTTCCCCAGTCTTGCGGTCGCCGAGCAACCAGTCGTTGGCGTACCCGCCATTGTTGCCGTCGAGCATGATCTTCACGTAGCTGTCGATTGAGTCGGCATACTGCATGGCCTTGCGAGCGCGCATGAATTCCGCCTTACCGTTTGGGTCCCAGCCGTGGAAATTTCCGATGGTCGTCTCCGTGATCATCAAGCCCGAGGAGTTGACGCCAAAATCGTCGTCACTGGCAATCGCGCCCGGGAAACCGTCCATCAGGATGCGATAGCCCTTCTCTGGAAGGATGTCGAAGATGATGCGCCAGCGAGCGCCCTCCATATACGTCGTCCAGTTGCTGTGGGCCATCACGATTGCGTGACCCTTCGTCCAACTACCTGTAGCGACGAAGGCACTGCAATGCTCAAAGGCTCTGAGATTCAGCGACCTCGCCTGCGTCTGGCTATTGAGCCAGGGAACGTAGTAATCGGGCAACTCGGAAAATGCGTTGAACGCCACAATGTCGTCGAGATCAAGCTTGGTGCCGGTCGCGTGCAGGCCATCTACAATTCCTTTCAGCTCAAACTGATATTCGGGATCCAGCTTGGGCCAGAGCATCGTGCGCGCGGCACGACGAAAGAAATCCCAGTCGCGCCCCGTGTCGTGCGTCATCTCTAGACGAATCGTGGCGAAGGCGTCGGCGATCTCCGTGGCCAGAAGATATCCGTGCTGATAACCGATGTCGTAAGGCGTGCCTTCCAGATGAACGTAAATCCATCCGTCCCGTTCAAAGCGATAGCCTTTATCTTTGGTGAGTTCGAAACGGCTGTCCTCAACCGAAGACGCGAGAGCCGGCCTCGATCCGGCGGTTTCGGAGCGGTGAATGGAGCCGGCGGCCAGGCAGTCGGATATAACCAGGAAGATCACCACCGCCATCCCGAAAAAGTGCCAGCGAGCTGGGCGGCAGGTCTTCATGATTTGGCTCGTTTCCCCTGTTTGCTTCTGATCCGTTCGAGCATGTATCGATGCGGCCAGGGGTCTTATGGATTGGTTCTGGTGCCAGTCTGTCCGGGCGGCGTGGGTTTCGAGGCCTCTATCGACAGCACCTCGACTTCGAAGATCAGCGTAGCGTTCGGACCGATCATGTTGCCCGCGCCGCGGTCGCCATAGGCAAGGTCTGGCGGAACGAAAAGTTGCCATTTTGATCCGACCGGCATGAGCTCAAGTGCCTCGGTCCAGCCTTTGATAACTCGGTTGACCGGAAACGTCGCTGGCTGGCCTCGTTTGTACGAGCTATCGAACTCTGTGCCGTCGATCAAAGTGCCGCGATATTGGCAGACAACCGTGTCGTTGGGTGTAGGTTTCGGACCGCTGCCTTGCGTCAGGATCTTGTACTGAAGGCCACTCGGCAACGTGACCACCCCTTCCTTGGTCTTATTGGCGGCCAAGAACCCTTGGCCTTCTCTCAGATTCTTGTCCCCCAGCTCTTTTCGCTCCGTCTCCTGTTTCTGACGTACTTCGACCTGCAGTTTCTTCAGCGCCTCCATGGCTTCGTCGTCGGTGAGCAGGGGCTTGGCGCCCGTCAGAACATCTTTGATCGCACGGGCCAAGATGGTAGGGTCGACATCGACCGACTGTCCCTTGAGACCCCTCGCAATGTTCATGCCCAAGGCATAACTCTGCTTGTCTCGGTCCGTGGTGAGAGCCGGGGCCGGCGGCGCGGAACTCTTCGCCGCAGGTGCTGGCGAAGTCTTCGCTGCCGGGGGCTTCGAAGAAGGTGCCGTAGTGGTTTGTTGGGTGCCCGCAGCAGCGGGCGCCTGCGTTTGTTGAGCCGGGGTGGTCCCGGCGAGCAGAGCAGCGGCGGCCCCGATAAGAAAGTGGACAGCGATAAAGTTCCTTTGCATGCGAATATTGTCACACGGATTCGCAGCGCGACCAAACTGCGATTCCCTTCAGAGCGCCATGCCACAAAGCAAAACAGGTATAGGCTGGCAACGGCCCCGCCCGCTCGCTATCATTAGGTGCGCGGTGGGCAGATTCATTTCTCCTGAACCGCTCCCGACACCAAGCGATCGTGCCTAGCAAACGCGTCCTTTTGATATTCATCGACAGCCTGTGTCTTGCCTTCTGCTTCTTCGCATCGAAACCGACGCCGGCCGCGACGGGCGGCAGCATTTCCGGCACGGTGAAGGACCAAAGCGGTGCGGTCATCCCGGGTGTGGCTCTGATACTCGTAAATCTTGATTTGACGACCAGCTACAAGACCGGAACCGACGCACAGGGCTTTTATTCGTTTCCCAACTTGCCTGTCGGCCGTTATGAACTGACGATCGAAGCCACGGGTTTTAAAACGCAAACGAAAACAGGGCTCGTCGTGGATGCCGACGCGGCTCTCCGTGTGGATGCGGATCTCGAGCTAGGCGAACAGAGCGAAACGGTGACGGTTTCCACCGGTGCGGCGGAGACCCAGGTGGAGATCGTCGCGACACATCTGGGCGAAGTCGTCCAGCAGGCGCAGATCACTTCTCTCCCTTTAAACGGCCGCAGCTACACCGATCTGCTGGCGATACAACCCGGAGTAAGCCCCGTAACAACACTCACACCCACCTCGGTGATCATGGCGGGCGTTACCGGGACGATCAATCCTTCCGGTGATTTGAACCCCGGGGACGTCTCGATCAATGGACAGCGCGAGTCCTCAAATGGATTCATGGTGAACGGCGCCGATGTGCGGGAACACATGAACGGTGGCACAGCGGTCATTCCAAACCTGGATTCCATCCAGGAATTTCGCGTTCTGACGACCAATTTCGATCCCGAATACGGAAACTACAACGGTGGAATGATTAACGTGGTGACGAAATCCGGTAGCGATGCGTATCATGGCAACCTTTTTGAATTTCTGCGCAATACCAGCCTGGACGCCAAAAATTACTTCGCTACGGAGCGCGGGGTGTTTCGTCAAAATCAGTTTGGAGGCACTGTCGGCGGCCCGATCAAGCAGCAGACCGTGTTCTTTTTCGCCGATTACCAAGGGACGCGAACCACACAAGGCGTGACGTCGCCTCTTACGTCGGTTCCGTCGCTAGCCGATCGCACCGGTGATCTTTCCGATCTAGAGAGTTTTTTGACGGGAACAGTCAGCGGGGCCGCGCTTGCCAACCTGCTCAGTCAGCAACTCGGCTATCCCGTTTTCCAGGGCGAGCCGTACTTTCAGCCCGGGTGCACGGCTGCTACGTGTGTTCTTCCGGGCGCGCAGATACCGATGAGCGCGTGGTCGGCACCGGCCAGAAACCTTTTGCAATACATTCCCACACCCAACCAGCCGGGCAACCTGTTTTCCACCTCCGCCTATAATGAGACGGTCCGGGACGATAAGGGCAGTGGACGGATCGACGTCAGCCAGGGTTGGGGTCAACTTTCCTTTTACTATTTTCTAGACAACTATCGCCTGGATAATCCCTATCCAGCCGCTCAGGGCGGCGCCAGCGTCCCCGGATTTGACGCTCTTACCATCGGCCAAGCTCAGCTGTTTTCGCTGGGCTACACGAGAATCTTGGGAGCCAAAACGGTGAACGAATTCCATGCCGGCTTCATTCGGAACGCAAACGACATCGGACGGCCGAACGGAGGGCTCGGTGTGTCTCTTGCGTCTCAAGGATTTGAGACTGGGGCGGGCACGCCCGGGATTACGGTACAGGCACCACAATATGAAGGCGTAGAAAACATCGTGTTCCCTTCGTTCATTATGGGCGTGCCGATCACCAATGTGAATCAGTGGAATAACACCCTCTATTTGAGTGACTCGATTTCGAAGGTGGTCGGCACGCACACACTCAAGTTTGGCGGCCAGTTTCATATCGATCAAGTCAACGAACATCCTAACGCCACGTTCAACGGTACCTTCAACATTCTCGGCACGGAAACCGGCTCCGCCTTCGCTGACTTCCTGTTGGGGGTTCCCAGCAACTTCACCCAGTCTACGGGCCAGTATTTCTATCTTCGCAATCGCTACACCGGCGCGTTCGTCGAGGACAGCTGGCGCGTCCGCAGCGATCTCACGCTCAACCTGGGTCTGCGTTGGGATCTCATCATGCCCTGGTGGGAGAAGAACAACAATATTCAAACCATTGTGCCCGGCGAGCAGTCGGTTCTCTATCCGAATGCGATTCCGGGTTTGGTCGTGCCGGGAGATCCCGGAATTCCCTCCACCCTGGCACCGGCTGAGTACCATAATTTCGCGCCAAGGATCGGTTTGGCGTATTCTCCCGGTTTCGAAAATGGCGTCTTGGGAGCAATTTTTGGTGGCGCGGGAAAAAGCAGCATTCGGGCGAGCTATGGGATTTTCTATACGGCTTTCCCCGGCCTGTCGGCGGGCATCATGTACGCTGTCCCGCCCTTTGGGTACAACTATCTGAGTCCGGCGCCGCCGCTTTTCGCCACCCCTTTTATCAATGCCGCCAACGGGGTGGATAACATCAATCCGTTTCCCATCCAGTTCCCCCCCAACACGGTATCGGCCAAAAATCCCTATACGGCCTTCGACTGGGCTAGGGTGACGCCCATCAGCGCCGATCCATACTTTTACATCCGCAACGACGTGCCCTATGCCGAGGACTACATGTTCTCTTTTCAGCGGCAAATCACGCCGAACGCCCTGCTCACCATCAGCTACGTCGGAAACGAAGGGCATCACATCCTGGTGCTGCTGCCCACCAATGTCGGCGATGCGGCGCTGTGCTTGCACCTCAGCCAGCTCAGTGAGGTGGCTCCGGGCAGTGCCACCTGCGGACCATACGGTGAGGATTCGGTTTACACTTCGGCTTCCGGTCAGGTCTATCAGGGAACAAGGGACGTTGGCTTGGGAGCCAGTCCCGAGTTGTATGGAAAATACGGATCGATGACGGCACAACGAACCATAGGGAACTCAAACTACAATGCGCTCGAAACCAACCTGCGGTACTCCGGCAAGCGGTCGAATTTCCTGCTGTCCTACACCTACGGCAAGTCGATCGATCAGGCATCCAATATCGGCGAGCAGATCAACCCATTCGATCCGAGGCTCAGCCGCGCGATTTCGTCTTTTGATCTGCGGCATGATTTCGTGGCCAGCTACAGTCTCAACCTGCCATTCGAGCGTCTTTCCAACCGCTCGAACCGCCTTACCGAAGGCTGGACGATTTCCGGCTACACCCGATTTGCCACTGGGTTCCCGGTCGCGCTCTACGATGACTCCGACAATTCCCTTCTCGGCACGCTGGGCAATGGTGTGAACAACAATCTACTGGACACCCCGGAGTTCACTCCCGGCCCGCTGGAAATCAATACGAACCCGCGCAACGGCAGGCCAGAATTCAATACGGCGCTTTTCAAGACTGAAACGCTTGGACAGTTGGGCAATGCCAAGCGACGGTTCTTCTACGGCCCCGGCATCAGCAACTTCGATGTGCAGCTCACAAAAACGGTGCGATTCACCGAATCGAAATCGCTGGATCTTCGGATCGAGGCCTTTGACGTGTTCAATCATGCCCAGTTCTACGGCCCTGCGTCGGTTGACGGCGAGGTAAACGATCGACGGACCTTCGGCTACGTCGTCAGCGCGGTCGATCCCCGTCTCATCCAGCTCGCTGCGAAATTCTCCTTCTGATGGAGTTTAGTCTTGGGTAGGAAGCGGCTTCCCATTGACGATGAACTTCATCACACTTCGGGAAGTAGCGCTTATGCCGAGAGGAACGCCATTCCTGGCCGGATGGGTATCTACGACGAGTTCATCTCCCAGCCGCAGTGAATCTTTGTTCCAGCCCACGTGAGACATGGTGAACGGCGAAGCAAGCTCCAAAGTCCAGTGCTGGACTTCGCCGTCGCTGCCCTTCACGTCCATGTGAACCAGGCAGTGAGGGTTGCCCCAGTCAAATCCCGTTACGGTGCCGCTCAACGTGATAGTCTTCTCGAGGTCATACCGCGAAGTTCCGTGATGTGCGAGGATGGGGCTCGAGATCGCAAGAAGCGCAAACGCCCCCGCGGCTATCCGAGCTGCTCGCGTGTCTTGCATGCGACGCTTTGCTCCCCTTACTGACGCCCGTAAGGAGGGTCTGATGAGGAATACGCTGGTACGGGGCGTGCTGTCAATAGGAGCGGGACGGCCCAATATTGAAAGGGCGCAACCCACCGAGTTGCCGCATGAGAGTGGCAGTGCGATAATGAGCGCGGTAGAGAGGGGGCTACAAAACTTAAGCGAGGGATTATGGCTTTGAGGGATGCCTGGATTGAGAAGCGGTCGGCCGCGGTGAACGGCGGGGCGCAGAATTTTTCGCAGATGCACTACGCGCGCCAGGGCGTCGTTACCGAAGAGATGGAATACGTCGCCCTGCGGGAAAACCTCTCGCCGGAGTTGGTGCGTAGCGAAGTGGCGCGAGGCCGCGCCATCATTCCCGCTAACATCCACCATCGCAACCTCGAGCCGATGGGAATCGGCGTCGCGTTTTGCTGCAAAATCAACGCGAACATCGGGAATTCTGCCACTGCCTCGAACGTCAGCCAGGAGCTAGAGAAGCTACATCGCGCCGTGCATTACGGTTCGGACACAGTGATGGACCTTTCGACCGGCGGTGACATCCCGGCGATCCGCAAGGCGATCATCGATGCCTCTCCGGTGCCGATCGGGACAGTCCCAATCTACGAAGCGATCTCGCGCGTGCGGCGGGCTGAGGATCTAACGATCGGCGTAATGCTGGAAGTGATCGAGGAACAAGCTGAACAAGGTGTGGATTACATGACCATCCATGCCGGCGTGCTCCGCGAATTTCTGCCCCTAGTGCGAAACCGGATCACCGGAATCGTAAGCCGGGGAGGTGCATTGCTGGCGCAGTGGATGAGTTACCACAAGAAACAAAATTTTCTTTATGAGAACTTCGAGGCTATCTGCAAAGTATTTCAAAAACATGATGTCAGTTTTTCTCTCGGGGACGGTTTGCGTCCGGGATGCCTGGCCGATGCCAGCGACGAGGCGCAATTCGCAGAGCTGCGGGTGCTCGGTGAGCTGACCAAAAAGGCTTGGGAATACGATGTACAGGTCATGATCGAAGGGCCCGGTCACATCCCCATGGATCAGATCCAGCTGCAAGTGGAGAAAGAAAACGAGCTGTGCTACGAAGCGCCGTTTTATACGCTGGGGCCCCTGGTGACGGACATCGCGCCAGGTTACGACCACATCACAAGCGCGATCGGAGCGGCGATGATTGGCTGGCATGGCGCCTCGATGCTCTGCTACGTCACGCCGAAGGAGCACCTCGGTCTGCCCAACGCCGACGACGTCCGCCAAGGCGTCATCGCCTACAAAATTGCGGCACATGCAGCGGATGTGGCGCGGCATCGCCCTGGCGCGCGCGACCGCGACGACGCCTTAAGCTATGCACGCTTCCTGTTCGACTGGGACAAACAGTTTCAGCTCTCTTTGGATCCGGACACGGCGCGGGCCATGCACGACGAGACGTTGCCGGACGACTTCTACAAAGAAGCCAAGTTCTGTTCGATGTGTGGGCCGAAGTTCTGCTCGATGAACGCGACGCAAATCGCCGAGATCTACCAGGGCCACGATCAGAGAGACCGTCAGGCGAAGTTCGCCGAGCTCTTAGAAAAGGTAGAGCCGCACGCCAGGGCTGCGGGGTCTGGCGGCGAGTGAACACGAACGCTCCGTCCTGTTGATCGTCGACGGGCCTTAGGATATCTGGCCGAGTCATCCCAAGAAAGCAGATCTGCCATATGGAGGAGCCAAGACATGGGCTATGTCCGAGTGGCGAGAACGAGCGACATTCCTGCGGGCAAAATCTGCGAGGTGCAGGCCGCTGGGAAGACCGTCGCGTTGGCGAACGTCGCAGGCAAGTTCTTTGCTATCAGTGGGATGTGTGCACACCAGGCAGGCCCCTTGGGTGAGGGCGAACTCGATGGCCAGATCGTGACCTGTCCCTGGCACGGCTGGCAATTTGACGTCACAACAGGCCAAGTCAGTCCACATGGAGGGATCGGAGTCGAGCGCTACGCGGTCGAGGTACGGGGCGACGAAATCTTCGTAGACGTCGGTTAAGGGCGAGCATCGTTTCCATAGGTCTCCATGGAGATTTCTGCACACTTGGCCGACAGTTCCGTGTATAGTGCGCGCGACACTTTTGCGGATGACGCAGGCTCCGACTCCGACCAAACCAAGGCGCTGGCTGCTAGCAGTTGACCCTCGCGTCTACCACTGGGACACCCTCTTTGTAAAAGGCAAGGAGATGTGGCGCCACGCCGGCAACCGTCCCGATGTGGCCCGGCAGCTCAAACAGATTCATAGGGGCGACCGAGCGCTCTGCTATCACGGTCGCCCCGAACACGCGCTCTATGCCCTGGCCGAGGTCACCCGCGACCCATACTCTGACCCTGAGCACCCGGACAGCAAGAAGCTGGTCATGGACCTACGTGCGATCGAACGGCTTCCCCGCCAGGTGAAGCTTTCTGAACTGCGGGAAAATCGCTTGCTTCGCAAGATCAAGTTCCTCAAGAACACGCGGCTCACGATTTGCCCTCTCAGCGAAGAGGAGTATGCCGAGATCCTCCGCATGGCAGGCATTGTCGCTTCCCCAGGCATCCCACTGCCCTAGATCGGAAGCCCACAGGCTCGAGATTTAAACTCGCGTACAATGGCGTTCGATCTACAGAATGTAAGTGCCTGGCTTCCGGGTGCTCGAGGTTGTGGCATCGGATAGCGGTGCCGACTATAGCCATGCCGGAACTTCCCGAAGTCGAAACGATTGCAAGGGGCCTTCGGGCCGCTTTGGCGGGGCGACGCATTTTGAGCGTGCGTTTCGGTAAGACGGATTTCATCGACGATCCGGCAGCAATTGAACAACAGGTTCCGGGGGCGCGATTTTCGGCCGTCCGGCGACATGGGAAGTTTCTTCTGCTCGATCTTGATTCCGCCGACCGAAGCGCGCGCAATTTCTCGCTGCTCATCCACCTCGGCATGACGGGCCGTCTCGTCACCTGTGAAGCCACCGCGCCCCTTGCGCCGCACACGCATGTCTGCTTTAAGCTCGATGATGGTCGCGAACTGCGCTATAGCGATATTCGTCGCTTCGGTCGCATAAGACTGCTGCCGTACGACTTGCAAGAAAACGGTCTCGGTTCGCTGGGCCTCGACCCGCTGGAGACGTCCGAAGTCCAATTCGTAGCGCTTCTGAGGGACCGGCGCGCAAGAATCAAGAGCTTGCTGCTCGATCAGCATGTTCTGCGCGGCATCGGGAACATCTACGCCGATGAAGGATTGTGGCGAGCGCGCATCCATCCGATGAGGCTCGGCGCAAACCTCACGTCAGACGAACTGCATCGCCTGTATCGCGCGGTGCGTGCGGTTCTCAACGAGGCGATCGAATTGCGTGGCTCGTCTATCGCAGACTATGTCGATTCTAACGGGAATCTTGGAGGATTTCAGCGGAAGCACCGCGTATATCAGCGCGAAGGCCGGAAATGCTTCCGATGCGGCACGCGAATCCGGCGGACGGTTGTCGCCGGCAGGGGCAGCCACTTCTGCCCGCGGTGCCAGCACGCGCCGCGCCCCAGGCGACGGAGCCTGCTATTTCGATGAGTGACTGGCGGGCGCAGGCATGTAGAGTCCGGCTTTGGCGGGCAGGCCGGCGCGCTCGAATTGAATGGTCGTGTGGGTGATGTGAAAATCCCGGGCAAGAACTTCGCGAATATTCGCAAGAATTTTTTCGCTGTCCTCCATGTGCATATCGGGGATTCGCACGTGACAAGAAAGGGCGTGGAGATCGCCACCGAGGGTCCAAATGTGAACGTCGTGCACCTCCTGAGCGCCTTCGATCCGCAGAATCGCTGAAACGACATCCTGAAGGCGAATTCCTCGCGGCAACCCTTCCAGCAAAATGTGGCCGCTCTCGCGAAGAATTCCCTGCCCCGACCACAAAACCATTCCTCCAATCGCGATGCCGATCAAGGCGTCAATCCAATGCGCACCTGTCCAATGAATGAGAAGCGCGCCAACCAGGATGCCTATATTCGATAGGGCATCCCCGAGGTTGTGAATCCAGACGGTGCGAACGTTCAGATCACTGCGCCCGCGATGAACGGAAGCCGTGATGCCTCCGTTGATGACCAAAGCGAGAACCGACACCCATAGCATGAGAGTGGCACGGACCTCAACCGGGCTGCGCAATCGAGCGATCGATCCGCCAATCACGAACAGAGCTGCCAGGGAGAGCACCATGGCGTTGACAAACGCCGCGAGAATTCCAGAACGGTGATACCCATACGTTTTCTCATGTGTCGGAGGACGCAGTGCCCAGCGCGTCGCGAGCCAGGAGATCACCAGCGTGGGCACATCGGTCAGATTGTGGACAGCGTCGCTGACAAGCGCCATGGAATGGGCCGCGTATCCAGCGAATAGCTCGATCAGTACCAGGACGAGGGTGGCTACCACAGCCAAGCCTAAAATGCCTGTTGTCTTCTCACCGAGGGCATGCTTACCAAGAGGGTGGTCAGTCGAGTGGCCGTGGACATGAGCGCCCATGGTGGGATTCTACCCGGACACGCTGATCCCGCAACAGACCTGTCTAATGGCAACGAGAACTCGAGGGAAGTGTGTTTCACGGCGCTCCGGGGGGAAACCCAATTGACTTCGCTCTCTTGAGCCACCTACCATGAACATGGCTTTGCCCTCAGTAGGCTTCTCGGAGCGCTGAGCCTGCGGGGATCACTCGGTAGAGATGACTCAGAATTTCACCAAAGTGGTCTTTTGGGGCGTGCGAGGCTCGACGCCGACGGTTGAACGCGACTCGTGGCGCTATGGTGGGAACACGGCCTGTGTGGAGCTAACGACACCCGCGGGCGCCCGCTTCATCTTCGATTGCGGAACCGGCCTCCGTATGCTCGGGAACTACCTGCACGCACTGAATGGCCGCGGCACGAAATGGCGAGCAGATACCGGAGTGGAGGCCCATGTCCTGGTCACGCACTATCACTGGGACCACATCCAAGGGATTCCTTTTTTTCACCCGTTTTTCGAGGCGCAAAACCGATTTCACTTTTATAGCTTCGAATCGAAGTATCTTGGACGCAATAGCTTGCGGCAGGTGCTGGAAGCGCAGCTGGCCAAACCGTATTTCCCTGTCGATGTCAACACGATGGCCGCGGCACGTACGTTCCGTGAGGTGGAGGGTGGAGATCAGTGGGAAATCGAAGAGACGCACATCAAGACGGCATGGCTGAATCATCCCCAGGGCTGCCTTGGCTATCGATTGGATACACCGATCGGCTCGGTCGTTTACGCGACCGATAACGAACCGGGAGCTCCCGAGTTTGATGACAACTTGCGGCAGCTAGCGCAAGGCGCGGACGTGCTGATCTACGACGCGCAGTACTCACCTGAGCAGCTGGCATCTACCCGCAAGGGATGGGGACATTCATGCTGGCTTGAAGGCGTGAAGATCGCCCGGGAGTCGAAGGTGAAGAACCTAGTGCTTTTCCATCACGACCCCGACTCGTCCAGCAGCACCGTAGACGGATTTCTTTCTGCGGCTCGGCAAGAATTTGCCTCAACTTGGGCGGCGATTGAGGGAATGTCCATCACGCTCAATGGGAGGAGCACGGATGTCATGCTGCCAGAGGCTCGTCTAGGGCAGCGTCGTCGACTGTGCTTCACGGCGCTTGTAAGCGGCTATACAGAAGACGGAGCGGCGTTCGAGGAGAAAGCAACCGTGCGCGATGTGAGTGTTCACGGCGCTTACCTCTGCCTGAGCAATCGGCCGCGGTTGCAGTCAGAACTTCGTGTCGTGATCCATGGCACGGACGATCCAACAGGAGCTGGCGCTATTTCCTTGCGAGCGACAGTCAGGCATTGCGAAGCCCGCCGTAACAAGGGTCAGAACGGCGTTGGAGTATTCTTCATCGACGACGTGGAGCCGGAGCCGCCTCGCGATTGACGTCTACCGAGAGCACAGAGAGGAGATGGATTTCTCTGCTTCACAAATCAAGATAGTGCTACGGGTCTTCTCTTCTCCAAATTTCTCGCTTGCTCAAACGCATAGGCCATTTGCAGCACACCCCAATCGTCATGATTTCGCCCCACGATTTGTATCCCAATCGGCAATCCACCTTTCGAGAATGCGCACGGCACTGACGCTGCCGGATTCCCTGTCGTCGTGATGTAGCAGGCTGACTTCATCCAGGAGAGATAGTTATCCATACTCACGCCATTAATCACGGTTGGATAATGCTCGGTGACGTCAAAGGGCAAAACCTGGTTCACCGGCAGAACAAAGAACTCGTATTCCTCCAAGAATTCACGCACTCGTTGGTAGAGTGCCGATCGCTTCAACTCGACGCGCGATAAGTACGGGCCAGTTAATTTCTGACCTTCTTCCACGTGCCAGTGGATGTACTCATTCAGTTGATCTCCTTTTGTAGCCATCAGGTCACCAAATCTTGACTCGATCGTCCAGTGTCGCCAGGCAAGGAAACATTCATTCGCATCGCGATAATCTGGTTCCGCTTCTTCCACTGAGCAGCCGATCGATTCAAAGACCTTGCCCTGTGCGCGAATTACATCCCTCACTTCCGGCTCCCACGGCAATCCCATATCGCGGAACATCGCAACGCGCACTCCTTTAAAGTCCCGCCCTTCGAGCCGCTGCGTGAACTGGCTACCCGGCTGCTCTATGGAAATCGGTACCCGCGCGTCGGGCCCTGCCAGCACGCTCAGGAAAAATGCGCAGTCTTTTACACTCCGGGCCACCGGCCCTGAAACGGAGAACGTTTGCCACGCGAGATCCGCGGGGTCGTTTGGCACTCTCCCCGGTGACGGACGGAGCCCCACCGCGTTGCAAAAATTGGGGGGATTGCGGAGCGATCCACCATAGTCACTCCCATCCGCCAAAGGCACCATCCCGCAAACCACAGCTGCTGCCCCTCCCCCAGTGCTCCCCCCGCATGTCTTGCTTAGATCGTAGGGATTCCGCGTTACCCCGAACACAGAATTAAACGTCTGGGATCCCAGGCCGAACTCCGGTACGTTTGTTTTTCCTATCACGATCCCGCCAGCCCGCTTTTCGCGTTCCACCAAAAGGCAGTCTGTCTTGGGGATGTCGTCCTTGTACAGCGGCGATCCGTACGTCGTGCGTATGCCCTTTGTAGGGTTTAAATCCTTCACGCCGATTGGCAGCCCATGGAGAGGTCCCAGCAGCTTCCCCTTGGCGAGAGCATCGTCTGCCAGCTGCGCCTCTGCCAACAATTGTTGCTCCTCCACTAGCGTTACGATCGCATTGACTTTCGCGTTCACACGCGCGATCTGACTCAGGTGTGCCTTCATTACTTCTACGGCAGATACCTTTTTCGTTCGGAGGAGTTCCACGATCACAGCCGCCTCCGTGAAGCAGATTTCTTCGAAGGATGCTTGTGCGAGCTCGGTCTTCCTCATGTTGCCCTCCTTCTCATTTGCCGGATTCCCTAACAACGGACTAAGGATTCCGGTTACCGTCGCGGTGGATCCGGCCTTCAACACTTGGCGCCGAGTCACTTTTTTCATCATTCGCCCTCGGTGAGAAACGTCTTTTCCAAACACCATTTCCCAGGGTCGCCCTTTTGTGCGCTGATTGTACACGTGGATCAAAACACCCTTTCTCGTATTCATGGCTCGTCAATCGTCCATTACCATGAACGCTGAGTAGCCGTTTTCTGATAGCGGCGACAACCCTGTCGCCTCTTTAAGTCCCAAAGGCCGCGATCGCCACCTGGAGAATCGGGACAACTCGTGAGGCCGAGGCTCCTACACTCGCCCAAGGCTCGCGAGATGGATTCATCGATGTCGCAGGAGCGAAATTGTTGATTCTAGGGGAAATCCGGGCACGCCAAGCCGCTCGTGAGAGGGCGGGTCCACACCTAGTGCCGCTGACACCGACACAGAGGCAAAATCGGGCTACGCGAAGGCTCATTTGGAACCAAACCGAGGGGAGGCGCAAGAGGGCGTGAACTAGCAGTGGGCGCCCGCCAACGAAAAGGGACTATCATGTCTACCGAGGCGGATATGAAGTTTGGAGCGTTCTCTTTCGGATCCATCCGAATCGATGGCGTCACCTACGACCATGATGTGTTAATTGACCGTGGAGAAGTCGATAAACGCAAGAAGAAACCTTCGAAGAAATTCCGAGATGATTTCGGCCATATGCCACTCTCAGCAGAGGAGCGAATACCTTGGAAGTGTCGCCGTCTAGTGATTGGCACAGGTACGGGCGGTCTACCAGTGATGGACGAAGTAAAGCAAGAGGCCCGGCGTCGTCACGTCGAATTGCGTATCCTGCCAACCGCCCAGGCCATTGAACTGTTGAATGCGGCAGGTCCTGGCACAAACGCAATCCTCCACGTGACCTGTTGAGAGTCCTGGCGAAGCATACGTGTGTGGAGCGTCAAGTTCACTCTGGTCGCTGGACAAAGCGATTCCACATGAGCTGTGTGCGGCAAAAGGAAAGAAAGTGCTTAGAAAACTACTACGAATCACCCTCGCTCGCCATCGCGGTTCATATCCTCACTGACACGTAGGCTGTGGATTTTAGTCCTTACGTCGCCAGGCTACTTCGTGAAGTGAAAGACAATTTGATTCGTGACCTGAGACGCAATCACAATTAGAAAGAGCCGATCGAAAAATCTGGCGTTGCCTTCACAAGATTCCAAATCAAGCCAGACGGCACCGTCCGGGCTTCCGATCCTGTCCTCGAACGGACATCCGGAGATGAAGCCGTAGGAGAAGCCGCCATGGCTGCTATTCGTAGGTCGGCTCCCTTCAAACCGCTTGCGGTTCAGTTTCATGGCCCGTACCTTGAACTGCGAATCGAATTCGCTTACAACCGTCGATAAACGCGGACAATTGAAGTCCTATCTTCTAATGGATGGTTTGCGGACTTACCAGGCAAGTTGGATAACTTTCGGTTTGCCCGTCATCCTTCCACAAGCCTCCCGCACCTGCACTTGTGACTGGCGTCACAGCACTCCCACCTGCCGACATACCTATAATTTCGATTAAGTAATCGGTGTTACATGGCCGCCAGTTTTGGGTTGCTACTTTAGGAATGCTTGCAAACAGGAGAAGACCATGAATGCCTTTCACAAACTCGGTCTACTTGGGCTCTTAGCAGTGTTTGCAGTCTGTTCCGCCGCACAGCAAACAAAAACAGAAATCAAGAGCAGAGCTCCTGAGTGGACGCCGCCGACTTCAGGCAGTGAAATGTACTTAACCTACTGTGCTGCGTGCCACGGAAAGGACGCCAAGGGGAACGGACCTGCTGCGCCCGCACTAAAATCTGCTCCGCCTGACCTAACCACTCTCGCCAAGCGCAATGGTGGCAAATATCCCACGCTAAGGGTGTCGAGTATCCTGCAAGGCAAGGAAGACCTCGCAGCCCACGGCAACCAGGAAATGCCTATGTGGGGTCCCGCGTTCCGCGCTATGAGCGGCAGCACCGACGCTAACGTGACCATGCGAATCACGAACCTAAATCGCTACCTAGAGTCGCTGCAGGAAAAGTAGCAAAGCCTTTTCAAAATAGTATTCGCCCCATCTAGCGTCTCACGCTTCGCCGCGGGGGAATTGTTGCCCTACGACCGTTTGTCAGGAGCTGGTGTCAGAGATACGCCGGTCAGCTCCCGATTAACGCATTATAAGAGGGCGCCCGCTTGGAGTAGGTTTTGATCGTTCGCATCAACGCCTACAACAAGGAGCGCCCTCATGAACATACGCCCCCTCGGACAACCAGAAAAAGCTATAGGCCAGGATTCTCAGATAGAACCATGGTTGGCACATCGCCAGCGCGCTGCTTGGGGGAGTGGTAGCTGATCGCGTTGAACAAGATTCGTACCAACTTGCCTGGCATCCACCGAGGCGCACACAAAAACGCCTTTTCGTCTGCTTCTGCATCGACGTACTATCTCTGGACTAAAGGGGAAGGAGGACGCGATGGCACCAATAGCGGACAACCAGGACCCCAAAACTGCCCTAGGGAGCGGGGAATCGCCAAGTGAAGCCGCGCCGATCGAGCAGCGGCCCGCGCCCCTGACGAGAGGAAGCATGCTCGTCCGACTGGGGGGCATTGGCGTTCTCCTTCTGGGTGTCCTGGGAGCGTTTCTCTATTGGGGCGGCTGGTTCAGCCCGCAGAAGCTGACGCCTACGCGGTTCGTCAATGAGTTTGAGAGGGTGAACGGCACCTACTCGGGTTTCCGCCGCAATCACGCGAAAGGCGTGTGCGCTAGAGGATTTTTCGATAGCAACGGCCAAGGGACGCGCCTCTCGAAGGCCGTTGTGTTCCAAAGCGGCCGCGTGCCGGTGATCGGCCGCTTTTCTTTGGGCGGTGGCGATCCCCGTGCCAGCGACGACCTGAGCACGGTCCGTGGCTTGGGACTTCAGTTTTCTCTATCCGACGGCGAACAGTGGCGGACCGCGATGATCAGTCTGCCGGTATTCCCGTTCAAGGATCCGCAGGCGTTTTACGGCAACTTGGTTTCGTCGGAACTCGACCCGAACACACATCAACCCGATCCGGCAAAAATGGCGGCGTTCCTCGCGAACAACCCGGAAACCGCGCGGGCACTAGGAATCATTAAGGGCCACGTGCCGTCGTCCGGTTTCGACAACAGCACTTTCTACGGTCTCAATGCGTTCCGTTTCGTCGACGCTGACGGCATGCCGACCCCCGTGCGCTGGACGCTGGTGCCGGTACAGCCGTATGAAGCTGCGAACGCGGCGGAGGCAAGTCAAGACAAGAATTTCCTCTTTGACGCACTGATTGCGAGCATCGTGCAGCATCCGCTGCAATGGCACTTGATCATCACGGTGGGACAGCCCGGTGATCCGACCAACGACGCCACTATCCCGTGGCCGGAAGGGCGGGAGCAGGTCGACGTGGGAACCCTGACTCTCGATTCTGTTGAGAGCGAGGAAACCAGTCCCGCGCGCGATATCAATTTCGATCCGCTGGTTTTGCCGGCCGGCATCCAGCCGTCCGACGATCCCCTGCTGAGCGCTCGATCGGCGATTTATTCACAATCGTTTACGAGGCGGGCGGGAGAAACGAAAGAACCGAGCGCCATCACACCTTCGGAGGTGCGAAAGTGAGCGCCAAGGTGACGACCGACCGGCAGCAATTCACGGGTTCCATGCGGTTCCTACACTGGCTGATGGCCGCGATGGTGCTGACCATGCTCGGCATCGGTGTTGCGATGGTTGCATCGCTCGGCGACTATCACCGGCTGGTATCGATCCATCGCCCGTTGGGGATCCTGATTCTGATTCTGGTGGTGATCCGGTTCGTGAACCGTTGCTTGACCAGCTTGCCGGCGTTTCCCGCCACCATGTCCTCCCAGGAGCGCTTCGCGGCGCATGCATCGGAGGTTCTGTTGTATACGCTGCTGTTTGTGCAGCCTCTGGTAGGCTGGGGGATGTTGTCCGCGGCGCGCTATCCGATCGTTCTGTTCGGTTCGCTGCATCTTTTCCCCATCCTTCCGCACAGCGTGATGTTGTACGCGGCGTTGCGGAGAGCGCACACGTTTCTTGCCTATCTCCTATTCCTCGCGTTCATTGCGCATTTTGGAGCCATTTTGTTTCACACGCTGGTCGTGAGAGATGGGATGTTCAGCCGCATGGCGCCCTGGCGAGCCCATAACTTAACCGTCAGGCGAAGCAAGGAATGATTGCGCACGACGGACCCTTGAACGGTCCTGATTAACGCATTATAAAAGGGCACCCGCTTGGAGTAAGTTTTGATCGTTCGCATCAACGCCTACAACAAGGAGCGCCCTCATGAACGATGCCAAGTATATTGGGCTGGATGTGCACCAGGCAACGATCTCTGTCGCCGTTTTGGATTCTGCCAGAAAACACAAGGTACGCAGAGTTGTTTGCATGGGCACACACCGAGATCTGTTTGTGCTACCCCGCACTCGGTTGTGGCGAAATAAATAGAGCGGCCAGCAGGTATTAAAGCCGGGTACGCAGCCGCCATGTGCGATAGGCGAATGCCATGAAAAGGATCTCGAACCCATTTACGCCTGTCTTAAAAATCGTGCCGTTCCTAGTTGGTGGATTTAGTGCTTTCATTTTAGCCTTGGTGCTTAAAAGCTTCGTTTTAGTCTTGATGCCTAAAACCAGCGTGCTCCAACAAGCTCCGATGTTTGTCGTCTTCCCGTGCGTGGGCGCCATCGCTGGCTACTACGCTTGGAAAGCAAGCATTCAGGATCTCATGGATGAGGTATGCGACTGCGGTGATTATCTCCTGATCAAAAGAGGTGGCCAGAAGGATACCGTCCTGCTTTCCAATATCAATTACGTCAGATTCTCAAACGTCCGAGGCGGCGGCCAGCCACGAATTCATCTGATTCTTGACGTGCCCGGAAAGTTCGGGGCAGAAATCCTGTTTGTCCCACCGCAAAATCTCTTGGCCCCGCGCACGAATAGAGTCGCGGACGATCTGGTTGCCCGGGTCAACGAAGCAAGATCAGCGCGTGCACTCTAGCCCCTCGGCCTAGATTCGCTCGCCACTGTTGGAATGTTCCCGAAAATCCCGGCATCATGCATCGAGCACCGAATTGCAAATCGGCTATCAAGAGTTTTGTTCACTTTTTTCGTGTAGCTCCGGGCAAACCTCTAGCTTGCGAGCCGGAAACGGCGACACTTGAAGCACGGACCAGAGGCCGTAGAGACCCAGAATCGCCAGGATGCGACCCGCGTCGCACCAAGCACACGCCGGACCACGGTCGTGAACCCACCTTAGTTCGACTCTCCGGTAGAAGGGCCAACAGTCGCATACCCACTGTGAGGCGTTTCAGACGAGCAGCGGTCTTGAGGATCGAACGCACGTCCACAGATTGCCATCCATGCTCAGCGAAGAATTGGGGTCCGCTTTCCGGAGCGAACTTCAACGAGGAAACATTCTGGCTGAATTGGGCTTGTGTGTTCCTTTGCACCATCCGCAAGAGCCCAGGTGACATGATATCCAGCACCCAGCGCTCAAACGCGTCAGGACGAGCTAAGTCTTCAGCAAGTACACCAACTTCGGTAGCGGTAAGGTACGCGAGAAACCCCTCGCTTACGATTAGCGCCTTGCTTGCTCTTTTGCCCAGTGCGTCAAAGAGCGCACGCCGTGCCGCAACGTTGGCCAGATCCAAACGGACTCGTTCTAGCACGCACGAAGGTTTTTCGGACCTGAGGATTTCTTCCTTGTAGTCGAGGATTTCGGGAAGATCCACCTCGATCCAAACGAGCGAGGTTGGCAACGCCATCCGATATGGCCTCGCATCTAGGCCCGCAGCAAGGTTCACCACAAGGTTCACACCTAGCTGGATCTGCTCGCGAATGAATTGATCGAACAGATATGTGCGCGTGACCCAAGACCAACTTTGCTGGTTGTGAAAAGGAAGTGCCGACGCAATCTCCTCACCACGTTCGCCCGCCAGTCCCCTAGCAAAGGGATCGTTGAAGAGAGCGTCGGTCCTACCAGCTTCGTGGGCTCGGTACACGGCGGCCCATCGGGCTGTGTCAGAGATGTGTCGGATCACTGGTTGCGCGCTACTCAAGAGTTCTCGCGTCAGCACCTTTCTTGGAGGGTACAGAAGTATCCATCTACCCTACTAGCTTAAACCACCGCCGAGCCAGAAGGTTACGAAGTATAGATATTACTGACCCATTGCCGTTGATTACTGGGAAGTAGCGGACCGTTCCCCCGGTGGCCAACCAGAACAACGCCGCTAGCACGCAAACGCGCGCATTCTCTTTTAGGTCTTAACGAGCCTGTAGCGTAAGCGAGACAAGCCGCACTTCACTCGTGAAAGTTCCGGTGGAACGCGAGTACGTCACAAAAATGGTTTGCCCGCCATTCATATCGTATTCCGAATGCGCGTGCGCATCGTACACCTTGCCGGAGACTGGTTGCATCGCCACAAATGCTACTAGCTCGCCCGACCAAGGACCCTCGGGGTTCGGCGAGCTGCGTATCACCACGTTCTGCGAGAGCGGTCGACTATACACCGCTACGTACTGCTGCAGAAAACTGTTCCAACCGACGCTGATAATGCTCGAGCCGGTGAACACAGAAACAGCATCGTTGATCTGTGGCGACCAATTTCCGTTTCCGGAGTAAAAAGTCCACGCATTCAGATTTTGCGCTTCGCCAGGGCTCACTCTTGCCAAGCGACAACCCTTGTCGGCTCCATTGATGGAAGTGCCGCAGCCATAGACATAAAGCGTTCCTTTCTGGATGAGCGACGCGGTTCCGAAGTTGGGTTGGCTGTCGTTGAACATAAGATCCGCGTGATTCGGCACGATAGGCGGATTGAAAGTCGGCCGTTGTGGCGTCTGCTGGAAGCTCTGCCACAGCGCAACGGAGCTACCCACCGCCTGAAAGTTGAAATCCCCTGGTTGCGCTGAGACCACCATGTAGAAGATTAGGGCCTGATCGCGGGTGGGATCGCTGACGATCGATGCTGGCCACAAAGCCCAACGTTTGCCGCAAGGTTGCTCCTGGCAAGGATTGCCGCTGTGCGCGAGGTTGAACGCCAGTTCGACCGGAGTCAGGGTAAGAATCATGCTCGGCGCGCCGGAGGAATCGGGCCGTTCTTGGAATCCCGTGATGCCGTCGTGTGCATTCAGGTCAGTTGTATAAGACCATGAGTTGCTGATCAGAGTGAAACCATCAGCGTTCGGCTTTGCCAGAAACGTGTCTCCATAGAGCCATACTGAGAAGCCTTGAAATAATGCGCTGTAGGCGCCATCGCGCCCAAGAATGTCGGGATTCGTAGAGATTGCTCCCATGTCGGTCGCGTTGACGATCTTCAGGGCGGCCGGAGAACCAGAGTTGGATTGGCTCGATCCGCAGCCTGCCCCTACGAGCAAAGAGAGCAAAGCCAGAACAAAACCGCACGGGCAAGCGACGCTTTTTTTCGCGAGGCTGCACGGCAAGCGAAGGGAATAGGGCAGCTTCATGTCCCTCCTTCGTGAAGTAAATGCTGGATTCAATTCTTCTGGCGCGGTCTTGTTCTCAATCGCGGGGATGGAACCATTGACCTGGTCATTGATGCTCGGAAACAGTTGGAGAGCAATCTCGGCAATCTCGGGATTTTGAAGCAAGGGAGTCTCCATGCTCGGTATGCCACGAATAATAACGCAAGGTCCCGATGAACGCCCTTACCCGAAAAGTAGAGTACTGGGAGCAACTTCTCCTGTTCTTTCTGGTTCATAGCCGAAGGCTTGATCCGACAAGATCGAGCGAGCAAAGCGAGCGGTGCAGGACGAAAACTACTACGAATTTACTACAGTGCCCCACTTGCAGGTACTTGTCCTGGTCAGGAGTTGAGAGAAGATTCGCTGCGGGCTTTACTAAGCACGCCGCTTGCGGGTTGTGCCTCGTTGGCCCAGCTAGATCCGCTGTAACGGACATCTGGTATTCATTGATACAACTCCGCGGATGCCAGACCAGCAAAAATACCGCCGCCCGCAACCAATACGCTCCCATTCGGGAGCAGCGTTGCGGTATGTCCCGAGCGCCCGATCTCCATCCCACCGGTAATGCTGAAAGAGCCAGTCGCGGGATCGTAGACCTCCGCGGTGGAGTTGTCGTCGCCGCCCCCTGCCACCAGCACTTTCCCACTCGGTAACAGCGTCGCTGTATGTAGGCTTCGCGCTTCGGCCATTGATCCGGTAACTGAAAACGATCCAGTGGATGGGGTTGTTTGAGCATTCAGCCTATTTAGAAAGAACGTGGTGAGGAAGATTCCAACAAGAAGCGATACCGATATCGAATGCAAACTCTGGCGCGCCATGCGGGTCGCATCTCCGGCGAATGCTTCGGGCAGGACGTTGATGGCTACTTCGCGACCTAGCTTAGGATCACGCGCACGGTAGACCTCACCCATTCCGCCCGCACCGATAGCGGAGACAATTTCATAGGGGCCCAAGTAGGTGCCAGACTGAAGGGCCATGGTCCCTGTCTCTGCTAGTTGGAGTGCGGGCAGTATAGACGAAGAATATTCACGCATTGCTATCTATTTGGCAGACATCGCGCGGGCGATTGCCGGGGGGGAGGCATTTCCGTGTCTATGAGCAAGAGATTCAATGAGCTGTCGAATTTCATTTCCAAGAATATGAGGATGTCGCACATCTACCCACCCGTCATGCTGATAGAGCTGCTGCGAAGAGGCGGAAAGGCGTCAGCCAATGAGATTGCGAAGGCGATTCTTTTGCACGATCCCTCCCAGATTGAGTACTACAGGCAGATCACGCACAACATGGTTGGGCGTGTGCTGACGAGGAATCACGGGATTACCAGTCGGGACAAGGAACTGTACGCCTTGAATGGATTTGCAAATCTTAGTCGGGAGGAAACAAGCCGCCTTATTGTTCTGAACTTTGCGGTGACGGCGAGGATTCTGAAACAAAACTACTACGAATTTACTACAGTGCACCATTTTGGGGCATCGGAATTCCCTCCCCCGCTCGCCGAAATACATATAAAATCAGGACGTTACACAGAGCGGGCCCGTAGCTCAGCTGGTTAGAGCAGCGGACTCATAATCCGTTGGTCCAAGGTTCGAATCCTTGCGGGCCCATCAATGTTTTCTAGAAGTTGCCGCGTTTCCGCGTCAATCTCTGCTTCGTCCGGTTGCGCGGGGGTTGCAGGTGGTTGCGGAATCAATTGTGGGGCTGTCGGGACTGCGTCAAGCTTGTCTGCCCACGCAATATCGGCGCCGGGGATGAGATGTCCGTAGGTATCAACGGTTACCTGTATCGAGCTGTGGCCCATCTGTTCCTTCACGTAGGCAAGACTAGCACCGGCTTGAATCAAATGCGACGCATAGCTGTGACGGAGCGCGTGAAAAGTGATTCGTCGCAGTCCCGCCGCTTCGATACACGGGAGGAACGCACGATGGTACACGTTAACTCCATCGAGGGGCCCTCCAGCCTCTGATGGAAAGACAAGAAGGGGAATTTCTTCTTCTCCTCGCTCGAATGCTTTCATCGCCATGGCGTCCCGCAATTCCAAGAGCACGCGCCGGGCCTCGCGGCCCATATCGACGCGCCGCGACTGGTGGTTTTTCGGAGTTGTGAACTCGCCTCGACTGTAATTCCTTTGGACCAGAATGAAGCGGTTGGGGTCGTCAGAACTGTCTCCAAATTGGATGTCATCCCAGCGAAGCGCAAGCAGCTCACCGAGTCTAAGTCCGGTCCGAAGCGCCGTCAGAAACATGGGGTAGTAGCTTGGACGGTGTGTTCTCGCCGCCGCAAGAAAAGCATCAGCCTCTGCCCGTGTGAGAAAATCCGTGGGGCGCGTGCGCGCACCACCGAAGGCGTACTTTCCCAGGCGTGATGCTGGATTGTTAGCGAGGAGTTCCTCCTCAAAGGCTTGACCAAGGATCGCTCGCACAGTGGCGAGGATATTGCGCAGGGTGCCGAGCCCATATTTCTTCGACACCGCGAGTTCTGAAAGAAACCGTTTAAGCTCCTTGCGCGTCACCCGGTCAATCGGTGTTGTTCCGAAGCGAGGTGACAGGTGAACACGAAACACCTGCTCGTATCGTTCATACGTCGAAGTCTTGCAATGCGCCCGAGCGTGGACTTCGAGCCACTGCTTGCCGTAGTCGGCAAAGGTCACTAGCTTTTCTGAGATGAGAATGCCGAAGTCGCCCAAGGCAAGTCGAGCTTCGATTGCTCGCTTTACCTTTTCAGCGGCTTCACGGGTTCCGATTTTCTTCGCCTTACGTCGTCCGTGGTAACAGATGAAGACCCACCACACGCCGCGCCGTTTTCGGACCCGAACACTCATCCCTCATCCCTCAATAAGCCCTTCACGATAGCATCGACGTCAACTGGCCTAGCTTGTTTGATCCTGTGGCGCTCAAGCCAAACGTCGAATAGTGATCGGCGAATGAGAATTTTTCCATCCACTCGAACCGCAGGCAGTGGGTCATCCTCTCGATGCGTCCACTCACGAAGCGTGCGCTCTGAGACCGCAGCATACCGCGTCAACTCCCTAAGGCTGAACCATTCGCGTTCGAGTTGGGTCCCGCTCGCCATTTAACAGATCACTCCGACTCGGAAATCAGCCCTCTGCGTGACGGCGGAAGTACGTGGCTCGCAAAAACGCTTGCAACGTCGTCTCCACTCGGACGAACCTGACTCCCGTGGGTCAACGACTTCCCGTACCCAGCGTTAGCCTCCCTCACGGACACCTCCACAGCTTGCCGGATCCACTCTTGAGGGATCTTCTGATGTCCTTCGGCCGTGTACTGCACCGCCGCAGGATCAACGAGAGAACGAATCTCCTGACGTGGCTGGAACTCGCCGCGCTGCAGTTGCCCTTTGCGCATAAGGAAACCTCGCGGATAAGTGACCGATCGCCTTTTGCAGCGGTCTAAAGTCATCCTAAGCACCTCAATCAATCCTTGACGCTCTGTGGGCCTCTTTCGCTCCTCCCAGGCTTCCCGCAGAACTACAAGAGCCGCTTCGGCCTCGCCCATCATGTCGATTCTCAGGTCAAGCAGCATCTCGATGGTCATTTCGTTTCTCCTTACAGGGAGTGCTTTTGTCAGTCAGTCACTTCCGGTGTTCTTTCTTCCGGTGTTGTTATGACTGACTGACCAGAGCGCACTGCCTGCCCCTCTTGGTGTAGGTGTGAAAGATTTGTCGGTGCATTTCTTGCACGGTGCAAGGATTGCACCTTAGAAGGCGCTTCATGTTGACCCGGGGTTTTCAGGACGAAGTAGTGCGTGCAGCCAAGAACCGTGCGCATTCGCTGACGCCCGCTCACGCGGTCCTTCAGGTAGCGCATCACATGCTCGCGCTCCCATCGAACCAAGCCCACTTGCACCAGTTCCTTCATCAAGTCCTTGCGCCGACGTGCGCTAATCTCCGCCCGAATGTCGATTTCTCTTCCCGTGTACCAGTGCAGGCGGTGGCGCAGCTCGCCTGTCCGGTGATCCGCCATGCTCCTCATCGTAAGCCACAACATGCGAGCCCCCTTCGAGAGCTGTGGGTGCTTACGCAGCATGTCTGCGTTTATCTCTCGTACAACGAAAGGCTTGTGCTCGTGATTGGGGAGAAGGTTCATGATCGCGCAGCCACGAAGGGGGTAGAGAGTGCGTGGGGTTTTGCTGTGCGCGCTTTTCTCGGTGGGGTTGGTGAGGCGTGGTCGCGTCTCCCGAAGGCCTGGAGAGACGAGGCGAGTACGAGAGTTCTGCGCCCCACTCGGCGGATAGTCAGCTCCTTGCGAGCGATCAGGTTTTCGATCGTGCGAATGCTGAGACTGAGGGCGAGCGCAGCGTCGCGCTTTGATACGAGGACCCTGGGAACTGCCGCTTGCTGTATCATGCGTGCGAGGATAAGCGGGAGCGCGCACCGCGCAACATAACGTTTGCAAAACTTTTTCGAGAACGGAATCGTCAGGTTGAGAACGGCATTGTTTTGTCCTTCCTTCTGCGGGTGCGCTGCTGGGTGAGCATGAGTTCGTTGAATTTCGGATTTTTTTGCTCGCCTTCCTTGGCAGGGTTCAGGATGTCATCGGCGAGGTTGAGCAAGTCAGCGACAAGGCGATCGTGCGGGCTTCTAGTGCCGTGCTCGACGATCCACTGGAGATAATCAAGTGGCTTCCAGTCGCGCGGGAATACGGACCTGTCCAGACGCTCCATTACTATGAATCTTTCCTGAAGACCCTTCGCCCAGAAACGCATTCTGCGGGGCACATTTTGAAGGCTCTCGCGGGCCGCCTCAGCATACGGCGACTTCTTGTCAATCTGATTCTCGGGGGCTAACAAAGAAATTTTGATTGATCGTCTCAATCTCTTGCGCCATCGCCTCGATTCTTCGAGGGAGATTCGTCAGCTCCTTGAAGCTCTTTCCTGCGGAATCTGCCCATGCGTCTCTCATCGTCTTGGCGCTTGTGTCACTCCGAATAATCGCCGCGCACGCGAAGAGGGTGAGGTTGTCGGGATTGTCGAGCCTACCCCGCA
>CAYOXF010000052.1:0-75005 GCA_964407845.1 uncultured Acidobacteriaceae bacterium
AGATCGAAGAGGCCATCCGCGTCCACGAACCGCGCCTCGCCCGCAGGGAGGTTCAGCTGAGGGCGCTCGGCGCCATCGATTGTGCCGCCATTCCCGAACCGGCGCGCCGTGCGCGTCAGTACCCCCACCAGATGTCAGGTGGTCTCCGCCAACGCGCCCTGATCGCCATGGCGCTGGCCGCTGGGCCCGGCGTGCTCATCGCGGATGAGCCCACCACGGCGCTCGACGTCACGGTTCAGAAACAGATTCTCGATCTGCTCGAAACGCTGCGCCGCGACTTGAAGCTTTCCCTTTTGTTCATCACGCACGACCTCGGCATAATCGATCAAATCGCCGATCAGGTTGCCGTGATGTACGCAGGCCGCATTGTCGAACAAGGCCCTGTCGGCGAAGTCCTACGCCATCCGTGCCATCCCTACACCGAAGGCCTGCTGCACGCCCAGCCCCGGCTCCGCCGTGAAAAGCTGGAGTCCATTCCTGGCGCGGTTCCAGCGCTCGAGGCGTTGCCACCCGGCTGCGCGTTTGCGCCGCGCTGCTCTCGTCGGGTTCCGGAATGCGATGCTGGCATGCCTGATCTCATCGAGCCTCGCGGCGCCGTCGAAAGCCATCGTGCGCGGTGTATCCTGGTGCTTTGACATGAACCACCGCGCACAACAAAGGGAACTCGTGCGCGACCACTTCACCGAGACCGCACAGGTGTTCGGCGATTACGCTCTCGCCAGTCGCGTGGCGGAAGCGGAGCGGCTCGCACGCATGGTCGGCGCGAGGGCCGGCGATTGCGCCGTCGATCTGGCCTGCGGTTCCGGCACGCTCGCGCTGCGATTTGCACACCACGTGCGCTGGATCTGCGGCGTGGACCTCACGCCAGCCATGCTGAACCGCGCCCAGCACTTTGCGGCAAATGAAAGTATTTTGAATGTCGCCTTTGCGCTCGGCGACGCCGAGGCTTTACCGTTTGCCGATGATACGTTGGACCTCGCGGTGACCAGCTACAGCCTGCATCATATGTCTGATCCGTCCCGCGTGATCGGGGAAATGGCACGGGTCGTAAACCGCGGCGGGCGTGTCGGCGTCCTCGATATCCTTGTCCCAGAGGACTCGAGCGTGGCGGAGATGAATAATCGCATCGAGCGCATCCGTGATCGTTCGCACACGCGCACCCTCCCTCGCAGCGAATTCGAGGCCTACTTCGCCAATCATGGCTTGCGCATTCTAGAAACGTACGTAGAGGCGCAACTGCGCTCCTTTGATCACTGGATGTTCGTGGCCGGATCGAACCCAGGTGATTCGCGTTACCAGGAGGCGCGCCGCTTGCTGGAGGAATCCATCGCAAACGACTCCGCGTGGTTCCATCCGCGGCTGGCGCCCGCTCGCGAGCGGGCCCAAGAGCTAGTCTTTGAAAACACGGCGTTTTTTATCGCGGGTAAGAAGATCTGACGGTGAACGACTACGACCAGCCACTTCTCGACGTGCGGGACTTGCGAAAGTCCTTCGCAGCTTCCACGAGCGCGCTCGAGCGCGCAGGAAACGGGTCACTCCGTCGTGCCATGGCGGTTGACGGTGTCACGTTCTCCGTCAGGCGCGGTGAGACGCTCGGCATCGTGGGTGAGTCGGGCTGTGGCAAGACCACGCTCGCGCGCATGATCGTTCGTCTCATCGAGCCCGATTCCGGCGAGATGCATTTTCGCGGGCACAACTGGCTGGGCGCAAAGGGCGAGGAACTACGAGCCCTGAGGAGCCGCGTCCAGATGGTTTTTCAGGATCCTATCGCATCGCTCAACGCGCGCATGCGCGTAGGCGCAATGGTCAGTGAGCCGCTCGCGATTCATGAACCGCGCCTAGCTCGTAGGGAGCGCGAAGCGCGCGCCCAACAGATGTTGCATGCCGTTGGATTGGGTGCTGATTCCCTTGCCCGCTATCCTCACGAGTTTTCAGGCGGGCAGCGGCAACGCATCGGGATCGCCCGCGCCCTCATTCTGCGGCCCGACCTGGTTGTTGCCGATGAACCGGTTTCCGCGCTCGATGTCTCCGTCGGCGCACAAATCCTTGAGCTGCTCGACAGCTTGCGGCGCGACTTTTCGCTTACGCTGATTTTGATTTCGCATAGTTTGCCCGTCATCGCGCAGCTCGCTACGCGTGTGGCCGTGATGCAGGGTGGCCGCTTCGTCGAATTTGGCTCCGCCGATGAAGTTTTGCAAACGCCGCAGCATCCCTATACCCAAGGTTTGATCCAAGCCGTCCCCCAGGTACGGAGCTAGGTCGCGCGAGAACCGGGCTTGATCCCGAGCACGCCGTGAATGCCTCGCGGGAACCGGAATCTGCCGTAGCCCTTGAGTGCACGCACGCGGAACCCGGATTGCCTGAGCCGATCGCAGATTTCGGCAGAGCGGAAGAGCCGGAGCCTGTGAACTTCCTCACGGCGCCGGTATTCCTTACCCACCAGGCGATACGTAACAATGTGGCGGACGATGCTATGGCGCCCCAGAGCCGTCGTGCTCGCCATGAGCGCCCAATTGCGCCCGGCTGAGATGTGCTGCGGTTTCCCGCGCGGCCAGCGGTCAGGCCCGGCGAAATCGCAGAGGAGAATGCCTCCAGGCTCGAGCGAGCGATAGACCCGTTTGAACAGACCCAAAAGCGCCCGCCTCCCGGCTCGAGGATCGAAACAGTAATTCAGGCATTCACCGATAGAGGTAACGGCCGCGCACGGCGGCAGTTGAACGCTCCAAAGCGAAGCTACCTGGAAGCGCGCGCGGGGCGCGAGCTTTCTCGCCAGCCGAATCATCGCGGGCGATTGATCGATGCCCAGTACATCGTATCCGGTGCGACTGAGCACTGCGGCCCAACGTCCGCTGCCGCATCCCAAATCGACGATCAGACCTTGCGCGATGCCGTAGTTCACAAGAATCTGCTGGAGTCCCGGCGCGGCGCCGAGTGCATACTCGCGAAAGCCAGCGTCGTGGATATACGCCAAGTCTTGTAAATATCCACGCACGTCTTAATCAGATCCGCCGCTCGATATGGGGAAAATCCAGCCAGACTTTTACACCGCAGAAGTGTGAGCCTTCGGTGCAGATGGGTGTAGAAATTCCGGCGCGGAGAAAGCAGGGGGGGCCGATGTAGCGTGCAAGTTCGGGAAATGCCGTGCGCACCTGTTCGACCTCCTCGATCGAAGCCTGATAAATCTCCTCTTGGGCGTTGAAACATGTCCGCATCGTCCACTTGTGCAACAGGTGTAGTAGCGAGCCTGATTCCACCAGGCGAATCGTCTTCGCATTCGGCGACAGATACAGCGCCAACTCGCGTGGCACGCCGCGGTCGAGTAGCTCGTTTTTCGCGGCCCACGCTTCTTCCATCGCCTGCTGAAAAACCTCCAGCGCGCGGGGATTTTGGCGGACGAGCATCGGCGTGAGGTAATCACAGGAACGCGAATCAGCGAGCGTGAGCAGCGGGCGCGAACCCGGCACCATGCGGTGCCGCTGGTCCTGGCTGTCGGCGGTATGGCTGATCTTCTTGGCAAACGTAAAATGCGCGTGTTCAAGAGCGCGCATCATCGGTGCATGCACGCCAACGTTGAGCGTCTCAAGGCGGTACGGATTGCGAGCGGGATTCAGCATCCGGTCAAGTGCCTCCGCCTCGCTACATTCCGCCGCTGTCAAGCCCATCACAGCGCGATAGGCCTCGGCCATCGCCGGGATCCCCCGCGCGGAGTAGTCAATGAGCTTCGATGTCCGCCCCGCGAGTCGGGTGTCGAACTCTCGTCGAAACGCTTCACCGTCGCCCCCAAGCTCCTGCATCTCGGGGACACTCTCGATCGGTTCGTTGCCAAAACGGTCGAAGAACTGTGGATCGATTTCACGAACTCGCGCGACCATCTCGCCAATCACGTAGAGCGCTTCGGTCGGCGTGTCGCTTGCCGCGCACATCCGCCACAATCGAAACAGTACGATTCCTGACAGCGTGTGAACCATCGTGGTAAACGCTGCAACCGGTAGTACATACCGCGCCACTTCGATGGCACGCTTCTCCGATTGCCGCTCCACTTTTTGTACGCGCTTGGCATGTGACGAGGGGCTCACGTGCCAGATGTCATTGAGGATGGCGCGGGCCGTCGGCTCGAGCATACGGGTCATGTCGCGGTAGTGCGCCCACAAGCGCGCAACGGCCTTTTCGTAGATCGATCGCTCGGCGGGGCCAAATCGGGGGCTCTCGGCCGGAACATACGCCTGCGCGCGGTCGAGCCGCACGTAGCGTTGACTCTGCTGTTCGGAGTTGTAAAAAGGATGGGCGTGCAGAAACGACCACACGAATTGCCGGCTCACATTTTCAAGCCCAAATTCGAAGTGCGCGTGCTGGTAAACGGTGTGATGCCCGCCGAAGTACGTCCCCGAACCGATCGTGACCCGTTGCTTTTCCGTGATTTCGTCGGGACTAACAAGATGCGGCGAATAACACGTCCGTGCCGCTGCGATCGCGGAGTCAAAGGGATGCGCAAACGAGTTGCGCAAGGTGACGCGAGGCGCAGCCGTCTCAACCAGGGAGTTGCGGGATGCGTCCGGTAGAGAGGTCCATTGCGTGGCCATCTTCCCACATTCTACACCGAGGCGCCTGGTTGCCACCGCCTGAGGGACGGCTACTTCTTGGCGGCCTTCTCGGCGTATTTCTTCTGGAAGCGCTCGACGCGCCCGGCCGTGTCCACCAGCTTCTGCTTACCCGTAAAAAAAGGGTGGCAATTCGAACAGATTTCCACGCGAATCATGGGACCCTTGAAGGTCGAACGTGTCTCAAACGTGTTCCCACAGGCGCAGTGGACGGTGACGGGGTGGTAGTCCGGATGAATTCCTTCTCGCATTGAAAGACTCCTGTCTGCTGGCCGGTCTGCGCGAACAGCACACCTTTCGCGTCGCTAGGCCAGCGGGGAAAACCGATTATAGCCGAAAACGAGTTCGGTTGGAACGAAAACGAACCTCAAGAGCCGCCAAAAAGCAGGGGCATTCCCAGCTTCGATCGGTAATTGGGCCTGTATCGCTCGGTGTTGTATAGCTTGGCGAGGTCGACCTTACGGGCGCCGGTGGACAAAGCGGTCAGTGGCGCGTCGGCATAGCAACCGTTTTGGATCGCCACCATCTTTCCGCTGACGCCATCGCGAATCAGGTCCACGGCAATATTGGCAAAGCTAATACTCACGAGCTGGTCGATCGAATCGGGTTCCCCGCTGCGCAAGTCGTAGGTGAGATCGCTGACCATCGTCTCCTCCCCCGTACGGCGATGCACTTCCTCTGCAAGAGCATGACCGATGTCAGCCTTCTTGCGGTGACCGTATGCGTCTGCTTCGCCGTACTCTTTCACTTCACCGCCTGTCCAGATCGCTCCCTCCGACACAACGATGAGCGAGTAGTTGCTCGGATTGATGGCCTTGTCCTCCATCAGCAGTTTGCAAAGTCGATCGAGATCAAATGGGTACTCGGGGATGAGGCAGCGTTCGGACGTGACGTAGGCCGTGTACAGCGCTGTAAAGCCGGCGTCCCGGCCAAAGATGCGAAAGATGCCGATGCGCTCGTGCGAGCCGATAGTGGTTCGCTGGCGGCTAATCGATTGCTTCGCGCGCGTCACAGCTGTCGAGAAGCCAATACAGTATTCAGTGCCTTTCACATCATTGTCCATCGTCTTCGGTATGGCGATCACCGGAAATCCAGCGGCAGAAAGAACCGAAGCAAAGCTCAAAGTGTCGTCCCCTCCGATCGCCACAAGACACCCAATTCCGAGCTGTTCCAGGTTCTCAATCACGATCGGAGTGAAATCATAGTACTTGCCGTCAAAGGGGAGCTGTTTGAGGGTGCTACTGGCAAGGTGCTTCGGTACGCTGGCTTCGGAGATACAGCGGGGGTTGGTCCGCGAGGTATGCAGCACTGTGCCGCCGCTTCGGTCGATCGTACGCGTGTTCTCGCGGTTCAGTTCACGTACATAGGTAGAATCCTCCGGGCCGATCATCTGCACGAGACTCTCCCAACCCCTGCGAAGTCCGATCACGTGCCGCCCGGTTTCACTCGATCCGTACACGACGGATTTGATCACCGGGTTCAGCCCGGGAACGTCACCCCCGCCGGTCAGAATGCCGATCTTGTTGTTGGCCGCCACCATCGGTCCCTTCTGCCACAGTATCCTCTCTAATTGTGCTTAGGTTCCTGGCGCAACGCAATGCGGGTAGCTAAAGTGCCGGGAAACACCGAGACGGAGGGTTCTGATTCCTGTAATCTGTTTCCGATACCCTCACTGTGTTCGAGATTCGATTCAAGGAGACTCGGCATGCGTCGCGCCGGTTGGTTCCTCATCTGGAGTTGCATCTGCCTTTTGGCCGTACCGGCGCTCGGGGCCGCGAAACTCGAGATCTACTTTATCGACGTAGAGGGTGGGCAATCGACATTGATCGTCGACCCAGAGGGTGAGTCCCTGCTCATCGACACCGGCTGGCCCGATTCAAATCATCGCGACGCGGACCGCATCCTGGCTGCGGCGAAGGCAGCGAACATCAACCACATCGACTACCTCATCCTCACACACTATCATTCCGACCACGCAGGCGGCGTCGAGCAACTGGCGAGCCGTATCCCCATCTCAACCTTCGCCGACCACGGACCCAATATGGAGCCCACGTCGGAAACGAGCGCCAACTACGCAACGTATCTGAACGTGGTGGGAGACTCCCAGCGCTTGATTTTGAAGCCCGGCGACACTCTTCCCCTCCGAGGCATGCGTGTAGAGGTGCTGACATCGGCGGGCAAAGAGATCACGACGCCCCTGCCGGGAGCAGGGGAGCCGAATCCCCTTTGCCCTACGCTGCCGCCCGCTCCCGCCGATTTAAGCGAGAACTCCCGTTCGGTGGGCGTGCTGCTCACCTACGGCCAGTTCCGGTTTATCGATCTCGGCGACCTGACAACTCGAGGAGAACTTGGCCTGGCCTGTCCGCGCAACCTAGTCGGCAGAGTCGATCTCTACTTGACGACACATCACGGAACCGCGCACCCGGGCAGCGGGGATTCCTCGAACGCGCGGGAGATCGTGGACGCACTCCGGCCGCGCGTGGCCATCATGAACAATGGCGCGATCAAGGGTGGGCATCCTGTGGCTTGGCAGATCGTGCACGACTCGCCTGGTCTTGAGGATCTGTGGCAGCTACATTATGCGGTGATGTCGGACAAGGATCACAATGCCGCGGACCCTTTCCTCGCCAACACGGAGACGAGCGACGACGGGCATTACATCGAAGTCTTGGCCGAGCCCAACGGCACGTTCACGGTGATCAACTCTCGAAACAATTTCCAGAAGACCTACAAGAAATAGCCGAAGCTCAGGAATCGATTCGCGCGAGTTCCTCCACAAAATCCTGGTGCAGGCCGCGCGGCAAAATGTGCGCGCTCACAATGCGCCGAACGAGCTCGATGTTGTCCCGGGAATTCGCATACGCGCAGTTGACGTCTCGGATGGAAATGCCGTCCGGCTGCGTGCTGATTTTCTCAATCGCGTCCCCACGATTCACAAGGCCCTGCTCTACAACAGAAAAATAGATGCCTGAGCGGCCGCTGGCGAGGAATCGTTTGACCATGTCGTCGCGCCCGAAGCGGATCCCGAGCTTGTAGCACGGCATACGCGGCTGAGTCACTTTGACCACCGCCTGTCCCATCCGATAGACATCGCCGATCAAAGCATCCTCTTCCCGCAAACCCTCCGTGGTCACATTCTCGCCGAAGTGGCCCCAGGTGAAATCTACCTCGGGCAATTGCTGGCGCCAGTAGGCGTAGTGTTCAGACGCATAGGCATAGAGGGCCTTGTTTGCTCCGCCGTGAACCTGCAGGTCGGCTTGACGGTCGCCATTCAAGTTGAGCCGATAGAGCATCAAAGGGCCGTCCACCGGCGACTTGAAGATCGCTGTCATGACCTCACCATCGTGAGAAAGAACCCTGCGGGGCAGGCCGACATTGAGAGACAAAATTTTCACGGCCGGCAATCCAAAACGGCCGCGCCGTTGACCCGGTCACCTTTCAGGTCCTGGAGTGCGCGATTGGCTTCGCGGAGGGGGAAAATCGTCACTTGCGTACGGATGGGAATTTCCGCTGCGACGCGAAGAAAGTCTTCACCATCGATCCGCGTATTGTTGGCTACGCTGCGAATCACGCGCTCTTGATACAGCAGACTGTAATCGATTGATGGAATGGGGCTCATGTGGATCCCGCCCAAAACGAGAACCCCTCCCTTCTTGAGAGCGCGCAGTGCGGGCGGCACCAACTCTCCCGCCGGCGCGAAGATGATGGCGGCGTCGAGCTTTTGGGGAGGTTCGGCCGCTGCCTCGTCGGCCCAGACGGCACCGAGCGCAAGGGCTAGCTGCTGGTGTTTGGCGCCCCGCGTGCAAGCATACACTTCAACTCCCCAGTGGCGTGCCACCTGAATGGCCACGTGCGCTGCCGCGCCGAAGCCGTAAAAGGCGAGACGGCCCCCGCGCTGTACCCCCGAAAGTCGCAGCGAGCGAAAGCCGATGATCCCAGCGCACAGCAGCGGCGCCGCGGCGTCATCGGAGAAATTCTCCGGTATCCCATAGACGAAATCTTCTGCGGCGAGCGCATACTCCGCATAACCGCCGTCCACGGTGTAGCCGGTGAAGTCAGGATCATCGCAAAGATTTTCCCTGCCCGCACGGCAGTACTCGCAGGATTGGTCGGTATGGTGCAGCCACGCGATCCCAACTCGTGCGCCGAGTTTAAAGCGTCGCGCGCCTTCGCCGAGTTTCTCAACGACCCCTACCACTTGATGCCCGGGAATCACCGGAGACTTGCGCGGCGGCAGTTCGCCTTCGACCACATGAAGATCGGTGCGGCAGACCCCGCACATCTTGACGCGCACCAGAATCTCTCGAGGGCCTGGCTCCGGGCGTGGCGTATCAGCGAAATCGAGCGGACCCGTCTCGACGGTCGCCGGGGAATGGAGCAGGCAGGCCTTCATCCCGCGACCTCGGTTCGAAGGCTCGGCTTCAGTCCTGCTTCTTCTGCCACACCCAGCGCCACGGCGGACCAATCCAAATCTCCTCGGCCTTTCGCTACAGCGGAGAGCCATCGGTCGTGCAGCAGGCTGGCCATGGGTAGCGGAGTCACGCTGTCGGCAGCCGTCTCGAGAACCAGGTTGATGTCTTTAAGGCCGAGCGCGAGTCGGAAGCCGGCAGGTTCAAAATTTTGCTCGGCAATGAGCTTCGCGTAGCCTCGATGGAGCGGAGAAAACTTGCCGACCATGTCGGCGACAGCACTCTTGCTGACGCCGTTCTTTTCGGCAAAGACCATGAGTTCGGCAAGGGCTTCAATCGTGGACGCGATCAGGAAATTGCCGCAGAGCTTCACAACATTGGCGGCGCCCGGTTCTTCGCCAAAATGCAAGTCGCCCTGGCCGATGGCTTCAAAGATTGGCTTGGCACGCGTGCACGCCGCGGCTGGGCCAGATGTACAAACCCAGAGCTTTCGTTCCGCGGCAGCCTCCGGCCGTCCAAAAACGGGTGAGGCAAGGTATGTGACTTTGTGTTTTGCGTGATGCGCGGAAAGACGGCGTGCCGTGGCAGGCGCGATCGTGCTGAGCGAAATATGCATTCCGCCAGCGCCCAGCCGTTCCACAAAGGATTTGGGCGGAAAACAGAGGTCTTCGAGAGCACGATCATCGGCAAGCATCGTGAGCACGATTCCGCCGGGCGAGGCCACCTCCGCCGCAGTTTCCACGCCGAGCGCGCCCTTCGCTACAACACGAGTCATTTTAGAGGGCGTGCGGTTGTAGACTCGCAATCCGTACCCGGCCGCCAGAAGATTCAGGGCGATCGGCTCGCCCATGTTGCCCAAGCCGATAAAACCAAGAGTCTCCGCCATATCCATCACCTCGTTGGCTTTTGCGAGCCGATGGCCAGAAGGCACCCAGACGCGAAGGCCATCTCGCTGAAACAGTGGGCCATTCTAGCAGACGTCGCCTCCAACCAGCTGCCCCACTCGGTCCGCAAAATCCAGGATTACAGCGAGAAGAGTCGCTCCGCATTGGTTTGATACAGCTTTTTTTTGTCGGAATCGCCGATCGGAAGGTTGTCGGTAACTTGCACCTCGTCGGGGACGAATTGGTAGGGATAGTCCATGGCATACAGCACGCGGTCCACGCCCAAAACGGACAGCGCGTAGAGGATGGGGGGTTGCCAGGCCATGCCGCTGGTGGTGACGTGGAGATTGTTTCTCAAGTAGTCGCTGGGTTTTCCTTCGAGCTTCGGCACATTCGCGTAACGATGGTTCGAGACCAGGCGTTGATGCATGAAATCGATGCGGAAGAACCAGTACGGGAGGCCTTCGCCGAGATGGCCGATTACCATCTGCAAAGCGGGGAAGCGGTCGAAGACACCTGCGAACACGATCCGCAGGATGTGGAGGCTGGTTTCCACGGCGAAGCCAAAAACGGCTCCATCGAGGCCGCGATCAAGAAACGGCCCGACCATTCGGGGTGAAGGCGTGTTGGGATGCAAATAGATGGGTACGCGCAGCGATTCAGCTGCCTCGAAAATCTCCCAGAATTTGGGATCGTCGAGATACTCGCCGCGTGTGTGGGAGTTGACGATCGCTCCTTTCAGGCCCAGCGATTTCACGGCTCGCTCTAACTCTTTGGCGGCGGCAGGCGGATTCTGCGGAGCGATCGCGGCGAGACCCGCGAAGCGGTCTGGATGCTTGCCAATGGCCTCGGCGAGCTGATCGTTGAAGGAGGTAGCAAGCGGGACGGCGGTGGCGGCGTCAAAAATCTGGACGCCAGGCGAGGTGATGGAAACAATCTGCTTGGCGATGCCGGTTGCGTTCATATCCCGGATCCGACGCTCGCCGAGGTCCTGCATCTGTTCGCGAATCTCGACCAGGCGCGGACCGGAGTTCGTAAGATAGAAGTGCATGAAGCTCTCAAAGCCGGGATCGTTGTGTGAGCCGTTGTCGAGGAGCGCGCGATATAGCGTGATGAGCTCCGGAGGAGCGTAGGCTTCCTCCGTGGCAATGCGGAGGTAGGAGGGATGGGCCATTTTGTGCTTGCGCGGAGCGAATTAGACGAGTCGGAAGTCAGCTCGGTCAACCCCGCAAAACTGGGTGATGAAACGATGAATCCCGGTCGTTTTGTTTACGCCCAGCTGTAGCCTTGAGTAGCGAGCGGCAGTGAACGGACGCGTTTGCCGGTGGCCGTGAAGATGGCGTTCGTAATCGCCGGAATCATCGGCGGCAATCCAGGCTCGCCGAGACCGGTAGGCGGATTATCCGTCTTCAGGAAGAAGACATCGATATCGGCTGGAGCTTGCGTCAGACGCAACGGCGGATACTGATGAAAGTTGCTCTGCATGGCTCGACCGCCCTCGATGGTGATCTCGTAACCCATGGCGTGACTCATTCCCTCAATTATCGCACCCTGCGTGATGTTCTGAGCGGCCCCAGGATTGATGATCTGGCTGCCGATATCGGCGACGACCCAGGCCTTGTGGACCTTCACACGGTTGCCTTTGCTAACGGAGACTTCGGCCACTTCGGCAAAGTAGCCGCGATGGCTGAAGTGGAAGGCCACGCCCATCGCCGTATCCTTCGGGAGTTTGTTCGTGCCCCAGCCAGACCTTTCGGCGACCCTCTCGAGGACGCCGCGCATGCGGGCCGCGTCAAATGCTACCGGCGCAAAGGCCACGGGGGTTCCAGGTGGTGGAGCAGCGGGGGGCAAGGGTATCGCCGCCAGCAAATCCAGACGGAATTGGACCGGATCTTTGCCTGCTGCGTGCGCAAGCTCGTCGATAAACGACTGCATCACAAATGCGATGGCGTTGCTTCCAGGAGCGCGCATCGCACCCATGGGAACACCGCACGGCATCATGGACGCAAGTTGCGAGAAATTCGGAATGAAGCGCGCGGGGAATTCCTCGCCCGACAGTCCCGCGCTCTGCGCGAAACGGCCATTCTCGCCGAATGTGACGAAGTGATTGCGCCAGGCAATAATCTTGCCGTTGGTGTCGAGACCGGCTTTCAAGAAGTGGAAACCCGCAGGCCGGTAGAAATCGTGAGCCATATCCTGCTCGCGTGTCCAGAGCAGCTTCACCGGCACGCCCACCTGCTTGGCGATGACAGCAGCCTCCACCATGTAGTCATCCGTCAGGCGCCGACCGAAGCCTCCGCCAATGCGAGTCAGATGAACGGTGATATCTTTTTGATCGATCCCGAGCGCCTTCGCAATCTGAGCCACTCCATTCGCAGGCGTTTGACTCGGCGCCCACACCTCGAGCTTGCCATCCTTAAAAGAGGCGGAGCAGTTTTGTGGCTCAAGGGGCACGTGCGACAGGAAGGGATAGGAATAGGCGGATTCGACGATTTTGGAAGCGCCGCCAAGAGCCGCGTCCACATCACCGTCCTTGCGCAGCGCTTGGCCGGGCTGCTTCTTCGCAAGGTCCACGGCGTTGCTCGCATAGCCCTGGCTGCTCTGTGCCGCTGTGGGGCCTTCGTCCCAGGTGACCTTGAGCGCCTTGTCCCTCGCGTAGCGGGCCTGATACCAACTGTCCGCCACGATGGCCACACCGCCCGCGAGCGCGCTCGGGTCCGGACCCGGCGCAACAATGAAGGCATGGCGGATACCAGGCAGCGCCTTGACCTCATCGAGGTTGGCGCTCGCAACTTTTCCTCCAAAGACGGGACACTTCTCGAAATTTGCATAGAGCATGCCCGGCATGGTGAAGTCGATGCCGAACAGCGGTTTTCCCGTGGCGATCTTGTGGATGTCTGGATTGGGCGTATTCTTCCCGATGATTCGATAGTCCTTCGGGTCTTTCATCTTGAGCGTCTTGGGATCGGGCGGCGCAAGCGTAGCCGCTTTGGCCGCGAGCTCGCCGTAGCTGGCCGACCTCTGGCTGGCCTGGTGGTGCACGCGGCCGGGAGTCGTGGTGCACTCCGATGCCGGTACGCCCCAGGTCTCGGCGGCAGCGGCGATCAGCATCTGACGTCCGCCGGCGCCAACCTGTCGCAGCGGGTCCCAGTTCATGGGCGTGGCGGTACTGCCCCCCGCAATTTGCAAACCGTATTTCGCGTTCAGGTCGCCTTGCTCAATGCGCACGTCCTTCCAATCGACGTCAAGCTCCTCAGCGATCAGCATGGGCAGCATGGCCTTCACACCCTGGCCGATCTCGGGATTCTTGGCGATGATTGTGACCATGCCGTCCGACGCGATTGTGATGAACGAGGTCGGCAGCAGTGTCACGGGAGGCCCAAACTGCGCCAGCACCTTCGCGGCCGGCTCGATGTAGTAGGCGAGCATCATTCCGCCGCCGGCCAGAGCGGTCGCGCGCAAAAACGCGCGACGATTCATTGCGTGGGATTTCGTTGATTCGTTCGATTCGAATTTCGGCAATGTCGTGGCCACGGAAGCCTCCTTACGCCTTCTCGGACGCAATCAGATCTGCATGAATGGTTTCGGCCGATTTCGCGTTGATCTCGGCCGCGCGGTGAACGGCCTGACGGATGCGCAGGTAAGTGCCACAGCGGCAGATGTTGCCATCCATCGCAGCATCGATGTCCGCGTCGGTGGGATGGGGATTCTTGGCGAGCAAGGCCGCGGCCGACATCATCTGGCCGGCCTGGCAATAGCCGCACTGCGGCACATCGATCTCCTGCCAGGCAATCTGCACCGGATGGGTGCCATCTTCAGAAAGGCCCTCGAGCGTGGTGATGCGCTTCCCCGCGGCGCTTGAAACGGTCGTCGTACACGAGCGAGTAGCCTGGCCGTTGATGTGCACGGTACAGCAGCCGCACAGGGCCATTCCGCAACCGTACTTCGTGCCTTTCAAGTCGAGGATGTCTCGGATGACCCAAAGCAAGGGCGTGTCGGGGGGCACGTCGACGGTCACCGGGTGCCCATTCACGGTTAGTTTGTATGGCATGGATCCACCTCCGGCAGCACGGGGCTGGCGTAGCGGACAAGAACGGTAGCATCGGCCAAAGGGCGGTGTCAATCGTAGCGCCCAACACGTATGTGGTTTCCGATCAGGGGGTTGGAGGGGCGATAAGATGTGTACTTTCAAACTAAAGATCCGACTGATTCCGTATAAATACGCTCAGAAGGCGTTTGAGGTGACAACTGTACCACTCGTACCATTGGCGGTGTCTCTCGGCGCCGGCAAGCTAAGCGTACAGGAGGCACTGATGCTTTCCCCATCCATCCGAGGAGCTCTTTGTGGCTTAGTCGTGGGGACGCTGTTGGCTGCGATGCCGTGCTCGTCAGAGGGCCAAGCGGTATCGCCGAGCGGAGCAGTTGCAAGCATGTCCCAGACCTCTGCTTCAGAGCCATCGAGCGCTGCGGCCGATGACTCGGCCGGACAATCCATGTCGCTGGGCGATTTGGCGCGCATCATGCGCGCGAAGAAAGATAATGCGCCCAAGGCGGTCAAGGTGATCGACGACGAGAACTTGCCTCGAAACGGCGGTGGAATCAGCGTGGTCGGGAGCGGAGCGGCGGCTCGGGAAGGAGGCTCAATTGAAAAGATGACGCTGCTGGATTTTTGGGCGTCGTGGTGCGGCCCCTGCCGGGAATCCGTGCCAGACCTCAAAGCACTGCAAAGAACGTATGGAAGCGATCAACTCGAAGTCATCAGCGTCAACGAGGACACGAACGAAAACGCAGGGCGCCGGTTCGCCTCCGAGAGCGGAATGAATTGGGAAGTGCAGTTCGATCCAGAAGGCCAGACATCTCGCCAATACGGTGTGCGTGCCTTCCCGACCTTCATTTTGATGGACAGCAGCGGGCGGGAAGTGCAGCGCTTCGTGGGCGAAAACCGACAGGAACCGCTGGCCGGCCGCATCGCACCCTTTATGCCCAAAACACCTAAGGGAGACTCGTAAGCAGGATTCCGTACGGTCGGGCTCTCGGGCACGATCCTTTTAGAGAGCGGAACGAGACATCTGGTCGGCGATGTACTCGGCCTGGCGGATGGCCAATGCCACAATCGTCAGTGTGGGGTTTTCGCCGCCGCTTGACGTGAACTGACTTCCATCGGATACAAATAGGTTCTTGATGTCGTGCGTTTGTCCCCAGCGATTCACTACCCCGTCACGCGGATGGTCGGACATTCGAGCTGTACCCATGTTGTGAGTGGAGGGAAAAGGCGGCCGGAAAACGGTCCTTTTCGCACCGATGGATTGATAGAGCGCCTCCGCTTGCCCGACGGCGTGCCTTTGCATCACTAGGTCGTTCGGGTGGTCGTCGGAATGGACATTGGGAATCGGAAGGGCGTACTGATCCTTGCGGCTCGGATGGAGTGTGATGCGATTGGTCTCGCGCGCCAAGTCTTCACCAATTAGCCAGACGCCTGCGATGTTCGCGTAGCTATCGATGATGGAAGCACGATCGCGCCCCCACGCATTGGGAACGATATTCTGCGCAAAACTGGGCAAACCTTGCGGAAGCAACTCCATCTGATAGCCGCCGACGAAGCCGCGCCGGGTGTCCAGCCGCGCCTCATCCATCACGATTCCGGACTGCGCCGTACCTCGGTACATGTGGACGGGCTTGTCGAAGATGGCGAACACGGTTGAGGTCATGTGGCGCATGTAGTTTCTGCCAACTTGACCAGATGAGTTTGCGAGGCCGTGTGGAAACAGGTTCGATGAAGAGTTCAACAAAAGGCGGGGAGTTTCGATGGCGTTTCCCGCTACCGCGACCAGGCGGGCGCGCTGCCGGCTGATCGCGCCGGTGCGATCGGCGTAAACGACGCCCGTCACTTTGCCGGAGCTGTCGTGCTCGATGTGCAGAACCTGAGACTCGGGCCGGACTTCGGTCTTGCCGGTCGCTTCCGCCCGGGGAATTTCCGTATAGAGCGTCGACCACTTCGCCGCGAAGGTGCACCCCTGAATGCAGAACCCGGTCTGCTGGCACTGAGCGCGGCCATCGCGGGGCACGGAGTTAATCGCCATGTTCGTAGTCATAAACTGCGTGTAGCCCATCTTTTTCGCCCCGGCAAACAGCACCTTGCCGTGGTTGCTGACAGGGAGGCGCGGGATTCCGTGTGTTCCCGTGACACCCATTTTTAGCTCGGCGCGGTCGTAGTACGGCTCCATCTCTTTTAGGTCGATGGGCCAATCGAGCAGGTTGGCGCCGGCGATGGCGCCGTAGCGAGTGCGCGTTTTGAACTCATGCTCCTGAAAGCGCAAGGCGCAGGCGCCCCAATGCACGGTCGTGCCACCGACAAGCTTGCAGATCCAAGCCGGCAGATCGGGAGAAGTCTGGGCAACATACCACGACCCGGAGGCCGTGCGCGGATCGAGCCACGTGAACAGGCCGAACATGGCGTCTTCGTCATTCTGAAAATCGCTGAGTTCGATGCGCTTTCCTGCTTCCAGTACGACCGAGGAGATTCCCTTTTGTGCGAGCTCGTTTGCGAGCGTCCCACCGCCGGCCCCGGAGCCGATGATGACGACTACGGATGAATCGTTTAGATCAAATTTCCCAGGCATGCGGTCCTCATAGCCAGTTGAGATCGTCAAAGCCGCGATGAAGGTAGCCACCTTTGGCCGAAGACGGACCTTCGTAGCCGAACAAGGGCCAGACCTCCGGTTGGTTGTAGAGCGACACGATTGTGGTGGTGTAGACCTTGTGGAAGAAATCGGCAGAGGCGGACGGATCGAGTTGCATGCGCTGGATCAGCGGGACGCGCTTGGCTTCGTCCTCCACATCCGCATACGCCTTGCCGGCGGCCAAACGGGCCCACTCATTGAGTCTGCTGACCCCGAGCGCCAGCAGCTCGAGCGTAGCTCTGTCCTTCGCGGCTTCCTGCTCGAGAGGCTGGACGGCCCTCTCGTAGTAGGAGTCGTCGAGGCGGTCGTGGGGGAACAGGTCGCGCGTGAATTTCACAAGCGTCTGCACCTCTTCGGTTTGGAGGTTCCTCGGGGCCGCCGTGCGAACCTCTTGCGCCCGGGCAAGCACCGCTCCGCGGCTTGCGGCAACGGCCGCGACGGTTGCCGCGCCGCGAGTGAGAAAGCCGCGGCGGGAAAATCTTCGCGTCCAATGCAAAAGCTTCATTCTCTCGGTCCCCCTTGGCGGGCACACTATAATCCTTCGCCCCGCCGATGACCAGCCCAGCCCGTGGGGGCCCGAGCGCAAGCTATAATCCCAACGAAAAAGTGCAGCAAGGAGTCGCGTATGGCTAAGAAGAGCTTTGGAGAGCTGAGCGAACGCGAAATCCTGGCCCTCGCAATTCAGCTCGAGGAAGAAGACAGCCGCGTGTATGGCGATTTCGCGGAGGGATTACGTGAAAACTACCCCGCCACAGCCAACAGCTTCGACGAAATGGCGGCCGAAGAGTCGCGCCACCGACAAAGGCTGATTGAGATGTATCGCCAGCGTTTCGGCGATCATATTCTGCTCGTCCGTCGCCATGACGTGAAGGGATTCCTGGAGCGGCGGCCCGTTTGGCTGGTGCGCCCACTCGGCATCAATGCCGTTCGCAAACAAGTGGAGATTATGGAGGCGGAGACGCTGCGCTTCTATCAGCGGGCTTTGGAAAAAACGTCGGATGCCTCGACCCGATCTCTGCTAGGCGACTTGGCGGAGGTAGAGCGTCAGCACTTTAAGTTTGCCGAAACTCTGAAGCAAGAGCAGGCGGCTTCCGGAGCGCGCGCCGAGGAGGATCGCTCGAACCGCCGCATGTTCATGCTGCAGGTGATCCAGCCAGGCCTGGCGGGACTGATGGATGGGTCTGTCTCGACGCTGGCGCCGATCTTTGCGGCCGCCTTCGCCACCCATAAGAGCTGGGACGCGTTCCTGGTAGGCCTTGCGGCCTCTGTGGGCGCCGGAATTTCTATGGCTTTTGCCGAGGCGCTTTCTGACGACGGCTCGCTGACCGGACGCGGCCGCCCCATCATTCGAGGATCGGTCACTGGCCTGATGACCACCGCTGGCGGACTCGGACACACGTTGCCGTTCTTGATCGCAAGTTTTCACGTGGCGTTTTTCGTGGCGGTGCTCGTGGTCGCCGTGGAACTCGCCGTGATCAGTTACGTACGACATCGCTACATGGACACACCACTGTTTTCCTCCGCCCTTCAGGTGATTGTCGGGGGATCGCTGGTGTTTGCGGTCGGGATATGGATCGGAGGCCGCGGTTGATCCGGACAAAATCGAAAATCAGCTTGTCTCGCTGCCCGAGCGGACGGAGACTTCGGCACCGGCTTCGAACGTCGGCCGAGGGGCGCGGCGCATGGTCTCGATGAAGACACGCACAATTTCCGGATCGAACTGGTTGGCCGCGCACCGTTCCAGCTCAGCAAACGCATCCTCCGGCGTCCGCGCTTTCTTATAGGTGCGCTCCGAGGTGATCGTGTCGTAGGCGTCCGCAACAGCGATGACGCGCGCGCCATGCGGAATCTGCTCCCCTTCCAAACGCTTCGGATAGCCGGATCCATCGTAGAACTCGTGATGGTGGCGGACCATCTCGCGAATGCGGACCATCGGCCGAAGCGGCTCGAGAATCTGCGCGCCCAAGTCGGTATGCGTTTTCATGGTTTCCCATTCCGTGGCATCGAGCGGACCGGACTTGTTGAGAATGGCCTCCGGGATTCCCACCTTTCCGATGTCATGCAGCAGTCCCGCAAGACGAATCTCCTCAATGTCGGCCTGAGAAAGCCCCATGGCCTGCGCGATCATGACGGAATAGGCGGAAACCTTCTGTGAATGGCCTTGCGTGTAGTGATCTTTGGCGTCGATGGCGAAGGCGAGGGATGTGACGGTTTCGACCACAACAGGCGGCAAAGCATCGCCGGGAGCATCTGCGCCCTGCTCATACAGCGAGCGCGTGAACTGCTCCAGCCGACGGTAAATCTCCTCAAAGGCTTCCGGGCCCGTCGCAAACAGGCGTTTCAGCGTGACGCCGAGATACGCTTCTAGAACGTCCTTCTTCCAGCGCTTTCGCTCGCTCAAATCACCCTGCTCGGCGCTAGAAACCGAGTTTCCACCCTGATGCTTGGAGAGATACATCGATGAATCGGCAACCTGAATAAGTTCCTGTGGCGTCGCGCCATGCACCGGAAACGCAGCGATGCCGAAACTGGCCGTGATGTTCTTGTCGCGCAAAAGCGGATCCGAAGAGATCCACCCACGCAGCTTGTTGGCGAGCTGGCGGGCCTGTTCGACACTGGTCTCCGGCATGAGGATCACGAACTCATCGCCGCCGTAGCGGGCCACTACGTCGGAGCGGCGGCAGTTCTGCTCGAGAATATGGCCCACGCGCTGCAAGACCACGTCACCTTCGAGGTGGCCGTAAAAGTCGTTTACGAATTTGAAGTGGTCGAGATCCATCAGCACGAGCGCGAGCGGCCGGTTCGCTCGGGTCGAACGCTTCCACTCCGAAGAGAGCGCTTCCATCAAGAAGCGGTGTGTCTTCACACCGGTGAGGCCGTCGGTGATGGCCTGCTCTTGCGCCTTCTGGAATGTCAAAGCGTTGTGTAGGGCGCCGGCGAAAAGGTCCGCAAGGGTCCTGAGGAGAAGGACGTCCTGTGGAGGGAAATCGCAAGCCTCAGCCGCTTCGACGTACAGAACTCCCAGAAATTGCTCGCCGTAGGTCACCGGCAGTGCCGCTCCTGCCGTCGAGCCAGCCAGCAACAGGCGCGGCGTGGAGGCGCCCGCTTCACGGACGATGCCGATTTGTCCGCTCCGCGCTACCTGACCGATCAGGCCTTCACCCAATAGAATCCGTCGACCGGCTGCTTCGCGCCGTCGGCCCGCTTCGGCCTTGATGACAAGTTCCTTCGCCGAGTAGTCGAGGATGGCGATCCCGATGTGATCGTAGCCGAGATCCTTCCCCATTTCTTGCGTGATCTTGGCGAGCATCTCGGTGGGGTCCAGCGTGGTGATGGCATGGCTTGAAACATTGTTGATCAGCGTAAGTTGGCGCGACTTTTTCTGTTCGGCAGCAAAGAGCCTGGCGTTCTCGATGGCGATAGCGGCTTCACTCGCCAGCACGCGGAGAAATTCCACATGACCCTGGTCGAAGGCCCTCTCTCTCTGGTTGTGTACGGCCATCACCCCGACCGGATGGTCATAGAGAACCAAAGGAACGGCGCAGATCGAGCCGACCGACCGCAGCGGCCGGAATCCCAAACGTGCCGTCTCCGCCTCGTAGTGCTCGCGAATCAGGAGCGGCCGTGCTGACCGGACGACATACTCCACCATGTGGTTGCCCGCCGGGCGCGTACGTTTGGGGAGCCGTTCGCCGCTGGTCACTTCAATCTCAAACCGGACCTCGGGTGATTTTGGCTGATAAAAGGCGATGAAGAAGCTGTCCACGTCGATTCCGCGGCGCATCTCCGCATAAACGCGCTCGAGCAGCGTGTCCAGATCCAGCGTCGAGCTTAGCGCGCGGCCGATCTCGTTCAGTACATGCAGCTCTTCGGTGCGGCGAGAAGTCTGCTGGATCAAGTAGCTGTTCTCGACCGCCATGCCGATCTGCTGGCCCAGTGCGAGCAGCAACCGACGCTCGGCCGGCGTGAAACTGCGGTTGTCTGGCGTCCCGAGCAGCAGCACGCCGGAAACGCGCTCCTTCGCTTGCAGGCTGATGCCCACAACCGTGCGCAAGTCCTGCGTGAGAAAGATCTGGCGTACCTGCCGAAAGGCTTCCTCTTTTTCCAGGGCTTCCCAACTCGCCTCGCGCGTCAAATCGCGAAAAACGACAAGTCCGCCGAGACGGGCCACCAAATTGATGAAATAGCCATCGAGTTGGGACTCCTGCATCGCTTGACAGAAAGCGTCACTCATTCCTGTCACGATCAGCGAGGCGGGCCCGCTCCCGTCTGCTTGCAGCAGGCACAAGGCACCGGCTGGAATCCGAACGACGTTCAAAACTCGCTCGAGCGCCTGCGACAGGGTCTTCTCAATCTCGCCGCCCACGAAACCCGAAGTCACTAGGTTTAAGCTGGACAGCGCGAGCATGTTCCGCTCCACGCGCCGCCGTTCTTCTTCGTAAACCGACATCACCATCAGCACGCAGGCGAACATCTCCGGCAATTGGAGAGCCGGCACCAAGTCGGCGCCGGCGAAAAAGTTGAAGCGGGGTTGAACCGCAAGGAACAGATGGAAGGCGCCCCAGACAAAAAACGTGAAGCCCATCAGCACGTCGGCACGGGCTTCTTGTCTGTGTCCCTCGTTCCAAAACGTCCACCCGACGACAAAATAGATGAGACCCACCCCCAGGCCCACCGTGACGCTGGTAACACCGTGCACGTGCAGCCCGGACCAAACGGCCAGCAGGACCCCGGCGGCCAGAACCATCCGCACAGGGATCGACAACCGGACGTACAACCGCGCGGCACAATAAAAGGCCAAGGCAGAAAGGGCAATCAGCCATTCATCCAAGGTGCGGTACCAGAGGCGCAGCGAGCCCATGGGAACAAACGTCACGCCGTTGCGGACTACAAAAAACAGACACATCAGCAACCAGGCGATCGACCATGCCAGCAGGTAGGACTGACGTTTGCGGCCGTATAGGGAGAAGAAAAAAGCCGCCAGCAGAAAAGTGCTGACCTGTAAGGTAATCACATCAGCAGAATGGCTTACCAACTCAACGCTCCCTGTCCATGTCGCGGGGCATGTTGCCAGAGGATAGCAGAAAATCGAACCTCATCCTCGGAGTCCCCGTCCGAAGTTTCGTGGAGGTCAACCTCTGTGGAAGTTGAAGAAAAACTGCCCGCGCGAGCCGTTTCATGATGCGGCGCCGGCCTGCTCAAGTCAACGGTACCCGGGTACCAACCCAAGCCGGCTCATGCAGTTGCGTCTTGCTGCGCTCGATTTTGATTTCTCCTTTCGCTAAGATGAATGCTAGGAAGAGAAACGAAGCAAGATGGCTTCGACAGAAAAACCTCGCGTTCGCTTTGCGCCTTCCCCCACGGGCTATCTGCACGTGGGCGGTGCGCGAACCGCCCTTTTCAACTGGCTTTTCGCGCGGCACGAAGACGGTACCCTGCTCCTGCGTATCGAGGACACCGACGTTGAGCGCAACCGCCCCGAGCTGATCGACGGAATTCTCCAGGGTTTGCAATGGCTCGGGATCGACTGGGACGAAGGTCCGTTTTTTCAATCGCAGCGCCTTCCTCTCTATCAAGAGGCGGCGCAGCGTCTGCTCTTGAGTGGAGCTGCGTTTGCATGCTATTGCAAGGCGACCGCATACGGGTCGGCCGAGGGTGAGGGGCAAGGGGGCGAAGGGGATGACGAGGGCCTCAAGGCAGCAAGAACAGCTCCGTGTGCCTGTCGTGATTTGACTGACGCGGAGCGCACTCGGCGCGAGCGCCAAGGGATCTCACCTGCCATCCGCTTTCAGGTCCCATCGGGGGGCACGACTCGATTTGAGGACGCCGTCTTTGGCTCACGCGAATTGGAGAATGCCGAAATCGAGGATTTCGTCCTGCTGCGCTCGAACGGACTCCCCACCTACCAGCTGAGTGTCGTCGTAGACGACATTGACATGCACATCACGCACGTCATCCGCGGCGCCGATCACCTCTCGAACACACCCAAACAGGCACTGATCTACCAGGCACTCGGCGCAAGTCCCCCGGTTTTTGCTCACGTCCCGCTCATCCTAGGCCCGGATCGTACGCGTCTGTCCAAGCGCCATGGCGCCACGAGCGTCAGCTCCTACCTCGAAGAAGGATTTCTCCCCGAGGCATTTCGAAATTTTCTGGCGCTGCTGGGATGGTCGCCCGGCGACGATTCGGAGTTTCTGCGTACACCCGAAATTATCGAGCGATTCTCGCTGGCCGGGGTAAGTCGCACCAACGCGATATTCGATCGCGCCAAGCTCGAATGGTTCAATACACAATATTTGCAGAAAGCGCCGGTGGAGGATTTGCTGCCTTTTGTCGAAGCCGAACTCAAGCGGGCTCGGTTGTGGGACGGATCTCGGGCCAGCCTCGACCGTGCCTGGTTCCGACAGACAGTGGATTTGATTCGCCCGCGCACGCGCCTGCTCGGTGATTTTACCGTTTGGGCGCGCGCTTTTTTCACCGATGAATTCGGATACGAGCCCGAGGCATGTGAGAAATTCTGGAAAGACGAGCGCCTGCCAGTCATGCTGGAAAAACTCGCCGACCGTCTGGCCGAGCTTCCCGAATGGAACCACGACGCGTGCGATCTGGCCCTACGCGGCCTTTCCGCGGCCGAGGGTGTCAAAGCCGGCCTGCTAATCAACGCCACCCGCGTCGCCATTGTGGGCCGCGCCGTGGCCCCGCCGTTATTCGACACCATGGTTGTGCTGGGTCAAGAGCGCGTCGTGAAGCGCCTACGCCAGGCCATACCCCTCGTCACGGGCCGTTAGGGAAGGACGATTATTTCGAAAAGATCTCGGGATGTGCGGCGTGAGCACTCGCCCCCGCCGCAGCCACCTTGATTTCTGCCATCACAGGAACCTTCACCGGAGGTAGGCAGGCCGAGTTGTTGCAGGCTTGGTAACGCAAGGTCATGGGGATGGACGTGTCACCTAGCGTAGCGCTTTCTCCAACCGTAACGCGCAGCCGCAGCGTCACGGTCTCGGTGTATACATTCAGCGGCTTGTCCGGGGAGAAGGGAAATTTCAGGTTCTTGCCAGCTGGATAGACGGTGTCGGTGAGCGTGAAGCCAGCCGGCAATTGTGGCGTCAGCGTCGTTGGAATCAAATAGGAATCCAGAGGCTTATGCGAGTTCATGTGGTAACCGTTGGCGATGTTCACGACCACGGCGAGTTGCAATTCCTTCCCGCGAGGCACCGGATCGAGCGACGCGTATGCCTTCGTCTTCACTACCGATGCGGCGTTGGCTGGGGCTGTCGCCTCTTGGGCCCGGATCAAAGCGTGGCTTCCGATGCCCCCGAGAAACACGGCGAGAACCGTAAGCGGCAGCCATCGGGTCATAGCTGGCTCTCGACGTCTTGGATGACCTGGGCTTCGTTCACGACGCCGATATATTTCTTGACGATCTTACCGTCGCGCGAAATCAGATAGCTTGTGGGCATGCCGAGCAAACCGCCAAATTTATCGGTGATGGCGTCACTGCCCAATACGATCGGATAATCCATGGTCCGCTCGTGGCCGCCGACGTTGAACTGGGTTGTGTGAATGAAGGGATCGACCGCCTTGGCCCCATCCTCGTCCATCGAGGCGCCCAGCATTGTAAAACCCTTGCCGCTGTACTTGTCCTGTAAGCCAATCAGGACTGGGATTTCACTGCGGCAGGGTTCGCACCATGTGGCCCAGAAGTTGAGGAGAACGACTTTGCCTTTCAGGCTCGATAGAGGAACCTCGCCACCCTCGAGATTCTTGAAGGTCACATCCGGTTCCGGCATGAGGCTCGCGTTGGCCGCAACGGGGGTGCCCGCTCCATGCGGCATGAACCTGTCAATCCAGACTTCGGGATTGAGGCCCTGAATATGGCCGGAGATGACTGTGAGGCCGTTTGCGAAAATTAGCCCGCCGATTGCAAGCAGGAGAACACCGCTGAAAACTTCGACCGTGTGAAGATGTCGGCGAAACTTCTGATAGAACTTCATGAAGCGGCCGATCCCAACCGCCGTGAGCAAGAACGGTATGGCAAGGCCCGCAGAATACAGCGTCAGAAGGATGACACCTTCGGTGACCTTCTCCCTCGTCGCCGCAATCGCCAGCACGGTCGTAAGAATGGGCCCGATGCAGGGCGTCCAGCCGAGTGCGAAGGCGAACCCCAGCAAAAATCCGCTCACCATCCCCGGCTGATTCCCACCCACTTTGTTCATGTGGACATCACGGTTTAGCCATCGCGTCAGCGACGGCCCGAGCAGAAAGATCAACGATGCCGCATAGCAATGCACCGGTTGGAGCAGGAGGTTGGTGCGGAAGGTCAAAAAGACGCCGAGGGCAATGAGGATAACACCCACAATGATACCCACGCGAACCGAAATCTTTGCCAGCCAACCGATCAAATGCAATCCGAACAGAATGATCAACGCGCCCGCAATGGGCGCGAGTAGGTTGCGATTTTTGAGCAGAAACTGGCCAACTGCGCTCGCCGTGGCGCCCATGGTGACGAACACGGCCGAGAACCCAATCACAAACGAGAGAGCCGAGCTCAGCAGCTTGCCGGTGGAACCCTGGCCTTCCTTGAGCTGATCGACGCCCACGCCAGAAAGCATCGACACATATCCCGGCACGAGCGGCAAAACGCACGGCGATAAGAACGAAATGAGTCCAGCAACAAAAACCAACAGCGCGAAAGCCGCCATCTAATTCTCACTCCCCTAGTTGCTTACTCTCGGCAGTCCTGCCGGGAATCAGACGCAAGATTTGACTACACCGATTAGACGCATCGTACCTCATTTTGGTTCTGGAGGATACGCGCGAGCGTAGGTGAAACACGACAGGTGCCACCGAAATCCGCCGCTCCACCCTCGACAGGCATCAGCCCGCGCTTGGCAAGTCGGTGAAAAATCAGCGTCGCAACCGACCTGTCGAATGGCAAACGAAGTGCCTTCTGCTTCGAGCGGGCCCGCCGCTGGAACCGCAACCGGTAAGACGATTTGCCGCTTGCGGTGCGGGCTCGTAGAAATTCCATCGAGGTGTGTGTGACGCCTAACCAAGTAACGGTGGCCCGCATATTGGCGGCATTTCTAGCGGTCGGGTTGTTTCGCTTGGGAGCGCACGTGTTCGCCCTCGATCTCACAGCTGTCGCTCTAACCGTCACTGCCATTGCACTCGATGGCGTGGATGGATACCTGGCCCGCACGCGCGGCTTGGCCACACTCCTGGGTGCCAAGTTCGACGTTTTAGGCGATCGCGTGGTCGAGAACTTGTTCTTCACCTGTTTCGCCGCGAGCGGATTGATCTCGCTTTGGGTTCCGGTGCTGTTTTTTGTGCGCGGCGCGGTGACGGACCTTCTTTCCGGACTCGCCCGTCGCACTCGGTTGGGTCCAAATCAGGGAGCGGGGTGGAGGCAAGCCCTGGTCGCTTCCAGAACGAGTCGAGCTTGTTACGCCGCGATGAAGTGCATTTGCTTCTGCTACCTCGGGTTTCTGCTCTCCGTGCGCGATGCGGCGCCGACTGAATTCGACCGATGGTCAGCTGCGGCGGGAGCCAGCTGGCCCCTGGGCATGGCACAAGCGATCACCTTGTTGACGGTGGCCTTTTGCATCGTGCGCGCGATTCCCGTGGTGTGGGAAGGCCGACGGTATCTCACAGCCCCGCAGCAGGTGCCCAAGGGAGCCGCCGTGGTGCTCGGCCGATGATCATGCCAGAGAGAATCGGCGCCTTCTTTGATGTAGACGGCACAGTTCTGAGCCCGCCTTCGCTCGAATGGCGTTTCCTTGCCTTCCTGCTGGCTCGCGACGAACTCTCAACGCGCGATATCGTCCGATGGTCGGTCGAATTTGCAAGGACTCTCGTGACCGATCCGCGCGGCGCCACGGTCGGGAACAAACGTTATCTCACGGGACTGCGCGCTTCGCTTGCTGAGGAATTTGAACAATCGCTCGCAGACAACGCGCTCCCTTTTTACACCGCCGCACTGGAACGCATGATTTGGCATTGGAGTCAGGGACACCGTGTGTTTTTGGTCAGCGGAACGCTCGACTGTCTTGCCGACGCCGTGGCTCGACAACTGCCTGGGCCGGTTGAAATCGCGTCCACGGAACTGGAAGTGCGCCAGGGCCACTGGACTGGCCAAATGGTCGGCGCGCACCGGATCGGCGAAGAAAAGGGGCGCGCAGCAAGAAATCTGGCAGGCAGATTCGGCCTTTCTCTGTGGGAGAGCTACGCCTATGGCAACTCGACCGCTGATCTGCCGATGCTTGATTCTGTCGGCCGACGCGTGGTGGTGAACCCGCCCGCGCGGCTTCGCCAGATCGCCTCAAACGAGGGATGGCAGATCTGCCAATGGAGACGGGTGACGGGGAGTCCCCTCTCCTACTTCAGGCTCACTCCTAGGGAAGCGCGATGAGCGTCCCGGATGAGATGCCTTCGGTCGAACTGCCGCACCCTCGAGCCGTTTTTCGGGACTACTCCCTCGCGTCCCTCTGGCTTCGCGAAACCGCCCGAGCCTTGGGCGCATTTGAATGGGTAACGTTCATCTATCTAGCCTGGCTCTGTGCCCTCGTGACCGGATTTCACTCCAACATTCCTCATGCCATGCGCTATCTGAGCGGTCACTGCGCGATTGCCGGAGCTATCGTCTGGCTGGCGCGAGCGGCCGCGCGCTCAAAAGCCGAAATCTTGCGCTTCGTTCGCCATTGGTACCCGCTGCCCCTCTATGTTTTTCTGTTCGAAGAGCTCGGTGGGCTCGTGCACGCGATTTTCCCCCGGTGGTTCGATCACGCGTTCGTGGCCTTCGATTACAACCTCGCGAAAGTGCATCCCTCCGTATGGCTCAGTCAGTTCGCGACGCCCACACTGAACGACTACATGCAGTTTGCCTACATGACCTACTTTCTATACCTGGTCCTTTTGCCAGCGATTTTCTACGCCCACGGCGAACAGCGCAGGTTTTGGACCGTGATGGTTTCAACTGCCATCGCACATTATTCGGTCTACGTGATCTCCGTCCTGCTGCCGGTCGAAAGCCCCTACTTCTCACTCGCTGCCCTGAACGCAGAGCCGTTGGCCGGCGGTTACTCAACGGCGCTCATCACTTGGATCGAACGGCTGGCCCGCGTCCACGGGGCAGCGTTTCCATCGGCGCACGTGGCTGGGTCGATGGTAGCCCTGGTAGCGTCTTGGCACTACCGCCGCTGGCTGTTCTGGATCACCCTGCCGTTCTTTCTGAGCATGTGTGTGGCGACGGTCTATGGGCGATATCACTATGTCGCCGACGTTCTCGCCGGTCTCGCCGTCGGAGCGATTGGATTCATGACCGGTGAATGGCTCCTGCGCCAGAAGGGCGCGCTGCCGACAGTGGCGGTACAGGATTGATGGTCACGCCCCTAGCCGAGAGCAGGATGGCGATTGTGCCAACCCGTCGCTTCCTCAAAGGTCCGCGCGATCGCAAGTAACCGAGCCTCGCCCCATCGCGGTCCCATCAGCTGCAACCCGACGGGCAGGCCTTCTGACGTGAATCCGCACGGAATGGAAATCGCGGGGAGGCCGCTCAAATTCGCCGGCCGCGTTAGACGGAGGAGTTCGGCCCGCACGGTGGTCTCTCGCTCTCCGGCGACTTGAATCTGGCTGTGACCGATCCGCGGCGCTGAAATCGGCGAAGTGGGCGCCAGAATGACGTCCACTTGTTCGAGGGCCCGCCGGAAGTCCTCTATCAAGTCTCGCCTGGCGTCCAGCCCGCTCAGAAAATCGACGGCGCGAAGATTGTGTCCAAACTTGAGGTGCCCTCGCACATCGTCGCCGTACTCTTCTGAACGTGAGGGATAGTAGCCTTGCGATTCATGATAGTAATTGGCCTCGGCCACGACCAAGCTGGTCGCGCGATCTACCGCCGTCGGGAGGTGGGGCAAGACGATCTCTTCGATTCGCGCTCCGAGCGTTTCGAATGTCTTAGCGGCCGCGTCGATTGCGCTGCGGATGTCGGGATCGATGCGTTCAAAGAAAAAGTTCTTCGGCCAGCCGAGCCGGAATCGCCGGGGCCGATGCTTGCGGAGCGTTCGATAGCTGGGCCGTAGCTCGCCTCGCGGATATTTTCCTGCGATCGCCTCGAGCACAATCGAGGCATCCGATACGCTTCTGGTGAGAGGCCCCACGTGATCGAAGCTCGGGCCCAGTGGCACGACTCCTTCTACGCTGACCAGGCCGAACGTCGGCTTGAGCCCCACGATCCCGCACAGCGCGGCCGGAATACGGATCGAGCCACCGGTATCGGTGCCAACGGAAACCAATCCCATTCCGGTAGCGACGGCGACGGCAGAACCTCCGCTGGATCCTCCTGAAATTCGCTCGGGTGCCCAGGGATTTCGCGAGCTGCCGTAGTGCGGATTTTCGCCGGTGATGCCGTAGGCAAACTCGTGCATGTTCGTCTTGCCCAGCAGAATCGCCCCGGCCTCAGCGAGCGATTTCGCCACTGGGCTGTCTTTGTGGGGCACGAAATCAGCGAGAATCGTCGATCCCGCGGTCGTTCGGATGCCCCGGGTCCAAAAATTGTCCTTGAGAGAAATGGGAATTCCGTGCAGAGGGCTGCGCACGTCCCCGCGGCGAATTTCTTGTTCCGCACGTTTCGCGTCGAGGCGCGCCTGTTTGGCTAGGACTGTTAGAAAGGCTTGCAGGCTGGGACTCCATCGCTCGACTCGGGCAAGCGCCGCATCGACCAGCTCGACCGGAGAGAGCTCTTTTCTGCGCAGCAGCGGCGCCGCTTGCTCGACGGTCAAAAACGCCAACTCGGATTCGGAGCGAGTGGTCACGTCGTTTAGAAGATTTTCTCTTGCCGCCGCATATTCCCTGCCGAGCCGATATTGGCAACGCGGAAGACCACGCTGTACTGGTTCTCGTTGCGGATCGTGCCGAACGAGAAACGGCGGTATTCGAACCCAAACCCGCAACACGAACCATTGTAGCCAGCCTCCGCGATCTGGTTCTGAAAGGCCCCTGCTGTGAAGTCATAGCTCGCGCCAAAGATGAAGTTCCAGCCGCGCTGGTTGGGATCTCCGTATCCAGAAAGCGCCCGCACTTGATTCGACCGCTGCTGGAAATTAGGAGGAGGCGGCTGGGGATTGTTCGGCAGGTTCAGAACGGAAAACTGGGATAAGACGAGAAAAGATTGCTTGTAGGGTTTGAGCTTGAGCAGTTCGCCGATGGCCCTCAGCCGGTCAATCGTCGGATCGTAGTTGACGATGAATTGCGTGTCGAACCGCTTGCCAGGCTCCACGGTCAGATCGCTGATGATCGGCGAGAAATGGCGTGGCTCGTCGGCGAACGCAAAAGGTGTGAGCGCGTCGGTCGTTTGGAACACGTTCGGTTGTCCTGGCACGAGCGCTCCATTAAACGTGGGATCGAAAAAATACTTTTCCGCCAGACGCCAGGTGACAAGCTCCTCAGCGCCGTCGTCGCCGCTTCGGCGAAACAACCTCTGCGTAACTCCATACTCAAGCTCGTTTGTATCCGTCAGCGTGTCATCTTGGTCAAACCGCAGAATCTCTGCAAAATCGTTCACTCCGTTCACGTAGCGATAGGTGATGTAGGGCTCGATCACGTGCTTCCATTTTGTGTCGTCTCCATCCCAAATTCGCTCGAGCACAGGGAGGCGCATGTCGATCGACAGCTCTTCGGTGTTGCGCAACAGACTCTGTGCGAGATAGGTGTTGTTCTCCATGCGCCCGCCGTAGGAAGTGGAACGAAACGTGAAGTTGGAGGTTACCTCCAGCCACGGGCCGAAGTGCAGCGGGATGGTCACGCTCGGGGCCAACTCGCTACGCTCCACGAAGGGCGGCGTCGTAAAGGGCGTCACATTCTCGCTTCGGCTTTGCGCTCCCGTAAACGCATCGAAGGAAAAGTAAAATGGCAGCCCGCGAAAAAACGCTTGATCCACCGAGCTGAACCATAGTTGGGGAGCCGTCCGGAGGGTGATGGAAGTCTGTGGTGAGGCGCTAAAGTAGTTCTGATAACTCAGCCCTGCCAGTCCCAGACTGAATCCGTCGAAATTTCTTTGCAAAAAGGCGGTGTTGATCACCTCCGAGTTCACCGCTTCTTTGATCGTCTCCATCCAGGCCAGACGAAACGTGAGCGATGTGAGCTCGTCGAGATCACCCACCGCGCGCCAGCCATCCGGCAGCTCGGAAGTAAACAGCAACTTGGCCTCGTGCCCGCCCTGTTTGAGGGGCGGAGCATTCACCTGTGGAAGACCGCGATCGATGACTCCGTAGTAGCTGGACTCGAGCTGCGTTCCTTCCCACGGACGCATGCGTATCTGCCCTCTTTGTGCCCATCCTCGGCTGCTATAGAGGGCGGCGCCCAGAGTTACGTCCATCCAGTCCCACGGCGCCCAGTAGAAGGAGTCGCCCAGCACGAAACCCTTTTGCGTCGTATCACCGACGATCGGAATCATGAATCCGGACTCGCGGCGCTGTTCGGCCGGAATCGTCGCATAGGGCAAATAGATGACCGGAATCGACCGGATCCGAAAGTTTCCATTCTCGATACGCACATTTTTCTGCAGACGAACCGTGGCTTTCGGCGCGTAGAACTTCCATGTGGGATGCTCAGGATCACACACGGTGACCCATGCCTTATAGATTTGGTAGGTGTTTTCGTTCAGTCGGTCCGCTTCCTCGGCCTGAAAATAGAGGGGATTGGGACTGATGAGCAGTGTCGGTGAGGGGCGCCGTTGCAAGGCAAATGTGCCTGTGACCTGATGGAACGTGCCTCGGCCCGTCTTTAGTTCGTAGCGAGCATCCTCGGCTTCCACATGCTGCGTTAGGTAGTCGAGTTGCACGTGGCCGCGAGCGATGACGAGTTGTCGTTCGCTGTCGTACTCGACGTGGTCGGCGCGAAGCCGTGCGTTCTGATAGCGCAGGTCCACGTGACCATCGGCGTAGAAAGTCTTCCCCACGGCACGTTGTTGGTCCGCTTCCAGCGTAGCCTCGCCCCCGCTGGCAAATCCCACCGGTGGGGCTTTCGCTTTGGCTTGGCCACGGGCGGTGGGCGGAGCGATCAGCAAGACAGAGAGCAGCGCGGCGCCCAGAGCGACTCTCGGGACCGCTTGCGAGCGAATGGCGTTCGGCATTTCCCAGAATAGGAAAAGAAAACTGAGCCTAACACGCGCTCTCCGTGCTCGCAATCCGGCGCGCGTTCTCGGTCCGATGAAATCGGATCCGGACAGGTGTCGGATAGGTGACACCGATCCAACACCGCTGGGTACGAGCTCTGCTGCCGCCGTGCTATGATGCGGCGTTCCATTGGTGCCTCCGCAGCGCAAAATGGACGCGTGATACGCATCTGCTCGAAGTGCCGTGCCCTCCTATTGAATGACAACGAGGATTGCTCATTCTGCAATGCTCCACTTGCGGAAAACGGAACCCTCCGCTCACCTGTGGCAACCCGTTCGGCGGCCGCCGAAGGCCTAGGCGAGCCCGAATGGCGGCTCGAGGTTTCCCGTCGCCTTCAGCAGTACCGTGAGCGCCGCGGGCACCTGCGCCTCGATGACTCTCAGTCCGGGCTGCCGTTTCAAGAGCCTCGAACTGTAGCGGTCGAAGACGAAGTGCGCGAACGCCCTCGTCCTCGCACCGCATCGCGGCGCCCGAACGAGCGGGTAGAAATTCGCGTTCAGTCGGAGTTGGACTTCTCGATCTCGGCGAGCGAGCGTGCCCGACCGCAAACCGCGCTGGTTCCTGTCGCTAGCCTCGCCCGCCGACGCTGGGCAGGGCTGATGGACACGCTTTTCTTGGGCTTAACATGTGCGGGATTTCTGGGGTTGTTCCGCTCCCTCGGCGGACAGATTGCCCTCGACAAGACGACCGCCGTGATTTACCTCGTCATACTTTATCTCTTCTATGCGCTCTATTTCTCACTCTTCATGACGCTGGCCGGAGCGACTCCCGGTATGCAACTGATGAGGCTCTCGGTGGTCCGCCTCGATGGCAGCCTTCCCGACACGCGACAGCTGGTCTGGCGCAGTTTTGGGTACCTTCTTGCCGGCGCGACACTGACGCTTGGATTCATTTGGGCCTTGTGGGATGACGACCGCTTTACCTGGCAGGATCGCATCTCGCAAACCTACATCACCGCGGCCGTTCCGCTTTCCGACGCCGATTTCCTGAGCGTTTCATCCCCGCGCACCCTCGTGCACAAGTAGCGGAGGTGGTTCGCCGCCGGCCTGGTGCTATAATGACAGGCGTCGCGCGGAGCGGCCAGAAAAAGCAACTTCCCAACAGTATCGAAGGACACAGTATGAGTTCTCTCACCAAGAAAATTGTCATTGTGCTGTCGGCGGTCGTCTTCGGATTCGTGGCCGTCGGTTACGTCCGTGGCCGTTCCTCGGATGAAAAAGCCTTTCGCGCTCTCACCGTCTATAGCGAAGTTCTCGAGCACATCCAGCGTGACTACGTGGACGAACCGAACCTACACCAGGTAACGAATGGAGCCCTTCACGGCTTACTCGATTCGCTCGATCCGCAATCGAGCTATCTGAGCCCGCTCGAATATTCCGACTACAAGCAGAAAAGCAGCACCGGCGACAAGGCCGGCGCGGGACTGGCGCTCACCAAGCGCTTCGGCTACATCAGCGTCATCTCCACTTTGCCGGACAGTCCGGCGGAGAAGGCAGGTTTGCATCTGGGCGATGTACTGGAAAAGATCGCGGGTTTCACGACCGGACAAATGGCCATCGAGCAGGCCCAGCTTTTGCTGAGTGGCGACCCGGGTACAACCGTGAAGCTCTCGGTCATCCGCCGCGGCAAGACGGAACCGCAGGAGATGGAGCTCACTCTGGAAAAGCTAGCTCCTCCCAAGCAGGTAGAGGACAGACTCGAAGGCGACATCGCCTACCTACACGTTTCCGCTTTCGAGCCAGGCGAAACGAAGGAGATTCGCGATCGACTCGTTCAACTGGATCATCAAGGAGCGCACCGGTTGATGCTGGATTTGCGCGATTGCGCCTTGGGCAATGATCAGGAAGGAATCGCCACGGCGCAGCTATTTCTTTCCTCCGGGACCATCACCACGCTCAAGGGGCAAACCATTGACCCGCAGGTTTCCTCCGCCGATCCCTCGAAAGTTGTCTGGACCGAGCCGGTCACCGTGCTGATCGGCAACGGAACGGCCGGGCCGGCCGAAATTGTTGCCAGTGCCATCGCCGATAATCACCGAGGCGAGACAGTGGGCGACCGCACCTACGGAACGGCGTCTTATCAAAAACTGATTGAGCTCGATGACGGTTCCGCGCTTTTCTTGACGCTCGCCAATTACTACACGCCGAACGGCAAGGAAATTCCGATCGAAGGCGTCACGCCGACCGTAGAAGTTCGCTCCCTGCCGGAGGATTTGGCGGAGTTGGGCGAAGCCAATCCGCCCGCTCCCTCCAGTTCGGTCAGCGACCCTGTCGTGAAAAAGGCGGTCCAAATTTTGGAGGCAGGGTCCGCTGCGAGGAAAGCTGCGTAGACGATCTTCGCGCTGGGAGCTGCTGTGCGCAGGTTTTGTCGTCGCCGCTATACCCATCACAGGCTGCGGAAGAAAACTTCTCAGCAAGTCAGAAATCCGCTCGGTCACCGCTGAAATTGTCGCCGCTGCGCAGCAAGCGACCGATCACCAAGCGCAGATTACGATTCGGCCAGAAATCAGTCAAACCACACCGACCGGGTCGGCGAACCCCTTGGTTGCCGACAACATCTACGTATCGCTCCGCGATCGCTCCCAAGCCGGCGGCTTCGAGCAGAGCCTCGAGACCATCGCAAAACGCCACAAGCTATCGGTTGAACAAACGGCAACCAACGAAGTGACCCGCTTCCATCTCACCTCGAACGGGGTGCGTACGCATACGATCAATCTGATCCTCCCGCTGCCCGCCCGCTCCGATTCGCGGGCGAGGGTCCCGGAAACAGCACCTCAACTTGCGATCATCGTCGACGATCTGGGCCACGATCGAGCCGCCGCAGATTCTCTGCTCGCACTTCCCTTTCCGATTACTGTCTCCGTCTTGCCGAATTTGCCGCTGTCTTCTGAGGTTGCCGAAGAGGCTTACCATCGCGGAGACCAGATTCTCCTGCATCTCCCGATGGAATCGGAAAGGGAAGGATCCGAGGGTGCCCCGCCGGAAGCGGCCGAATTGCGCATAGGCATGACTCCCAGCCAAGTAGCGTCGGCTGTGGACGCGATGCTGGAAACGGTACCGCACGCAGCGGGAGTGAACAACCACCAGGGGTCCCGCGCGACGGCTGATCGGACGCTGATGCAGGCCTTGATGCCTGTACTGCGGGAACGCAACCTTTTTTTCATCGACAGCCGCACGACCGCTCTGACGGTTGCCTATGACGCGGCCGAAACCTCCGGGGTCCGAGCTGCTTCGCGTAAGGTGTTTCTCGACGACACGGTTACCCGCGAGGCGGTCTTGGCCCAACTCGACCTGGCGGCTCGCGACGCGGTGCGCGACGGCTCGGCAATCGCCATCGGCCATCCTCACCCCGCGACCATGGAGGCCCTTTCCGAAGGCGTCCCCCGTCTGGAAGCCCGTGGCATCCGGCTCGTTTTTGCCTCTGACCTCGTCCGATAGGGCCGGTTTCGCTCGCGAAAGAATCGACATTTTTTCGCCTGTCATTTCGGCCAGGCGCACGGACTGGAACGAAATCTGGCCCCGCGATCTATTCCTACATGCACTCGCCCACGCTAGTTTTTCTTTAGCGCCCTGCCACGAACCGGCGGTGCAGGGTACGGAAGGAGCCTATGTCCCACTGGATTGGAACCACCTCCCCGGCAGATGCCGGCATGAGTGACTTCAAAGAATGTCTGAAGTGCCTGCGAGACGGAAATCCAAATGATGCCCTGTTGGCGGCGCGGCGCGCCCTCGGAGTTTCCCCCAAGAATCCCTTTTACCTCTCCTACACCGGCTTGCTGGCCGCCATTGCGGAAAGGCGCTACGCCGACGGAGAGTCACTGTGCTTGGAAGCACTGGGGATGCGCCACAACCACGCCCAACTCTACCTGAATCTCGCCGAGGTCTATCAACAGTGCGGGCGAACCCAGGACGCCATTGCAGTGCTGGAAAAAGGGCTGGTATCGGCGGGCCGCGATTTTCGTATCCGCCGAGCTTTGCAAAGGATCGGCACGCGCCGCGAGCCCGTGCTGTCGTTCTTGCATCGCAGCCATCCGGTGAATCGAACGCTCGGCAAGCTGCGGCACCAGATCACTGGGCCGATCACAGCCGTCTGAGCCGAGCAGCCGTAGAAACGAGCTTCCCCTGCAATACCCCGGGGCGAGCTACCCGCGAATTCGCGCCGGTGCCACCCAGCGGCGCGAATCAGGCTCGTCCCGGTCCCCTTCACCCGCAGGCAATCTTCCGCCCGAACGCAGGCCCTCCTTACCCGCTCTGCCCCAGCGGAAGGAAATACTGTGTGCCTTTGACCGGCTGTCTGAGTCGTCGCAGCAGTTCCTGCAAATCCTGGTTGCGCTCGACGAAGTCGATCTCGGTTGTATCCACGACGAGCAGGTTCGAAGCCGAGTAACGGAAGAAGAAGTGCTCGTATGCGTGGGCCACAGCCTCAAGATATTCCAGCGAGACTTCCCTTTCTGCAGGATGGCCCTTCTTCGACACGCGCTTTCTGAGCACATCGGGTTTGGCCTGCAGATAGATCACCAGATCGGGGGCGGGAACCGATGGCGCGAACCAATCGAAATACCTTTCGTAGAGTTTCAGCTCTTCGTTGTCCAAATTGAGATAGGCAAAGATTTTGTCCTTTTCAAACAAAAAGTCGCTCACGAACGGGGTTCGATGGGCCTCGATTTCGGTGAGCCGGCGATGGCGTTCGTAGAGAAAGTACATCTGGGCGCGAAAGGCCGCACCCGGTCTCTCATCATAAAAATCGGAGAGAAACGGATTGTCCTCGCAGTCACACACGCGGCGAGCATGCATCTGCTCGGCAAGCACCTTGGCGAGGGTCGATTTTCCGACGCGAATGGGCCCTTCGATGGCGATATAGCGCGGCGGTTTGAACCCGGGCTCTCTCGCATTTTCCCTAAGCGGCAGCTCGGCCATGGCGCGCGATTATAACAAACGGCAGAGGTCGCCCTACCAACTCTGGGCAATGACTTTTACGATGCGGGCGAGCGCGTCGACGTCCCGCGTGTCGATCACTTCACCGGGCGAGTGCGAATAACGGAGCGGCCAACCGATTGCGACATCCACTGCGCCGTAGGGAACGAACATCGCACCGTCATTGCCGCCGCCCGTGATACCGATCTGAAAAGGAATCTGATTGCTGCGGGCGAGCTCGGCGAGGCGATCCACGAGCCGGCGGGGATCGATGTTCGAATTGTCGATTGCGCGGATCGCAAAACCTTTCCCGAGCCGCACATCGGCAAAGCGCTTCGACTCAAGCGGTGAGTCGGACGAAACCATCGTATCGACTGCAAAGACGTAATCGGGCGTGCGGCCTTCGGCGGCAAGTCGCCTAGCGAGCGCGCCAGCACCGATCAGCCCCAGTTCTTCGCGGGTGGACCAAACGAACGTGACATCACGATCCGGGAGCCGACCCCCGAGCGCCCAAACGGCGGAGATGAGTGCAGCATCCCCCACTCGATCGTCGAAGCTCCGGCCGTTCGCGCGGGCCCCCACGAGCGAGCGATACTCTTTCGGGATGGTAACGAAATCACCGACTTGGACGCCCAGCTTGGCAACGTCATCGGGATTGTGCGCACCTACATCGACGCGGATGGTCTCGGTTGATTCCGCGGGCCATTTGAAATTCGGCTCGTCCCATCCGTTGGGCAATTCCATGACGGCGTCCCGATCGCCCCGGGAAGTGTGCACCAGCATCGGGTGGCCTTGGTAGTAGCTCAGCTCCATTCCGCCCAGCATTTCGGCCTCGAGGCGGCCGTCGCTCGAGATCGATTTGACTTCGAAACCGATCTCATCCATGTGGGCGATGAGAAGAATTCTCGGGGTTTTCGGTCCGGACGGCGCTGTGCCCAAGTGGAGAATCAAATTTCCGGCGTCGTCGGTCTCAGGCTTTGCCCATGCCGGCAGCAGGTGGTTAATCGAAGCAACGACGTTCTGCTCATGGCCACTGGCGCCGTAGACGCTCACCAATTGCGCAAGAGTTTCCGTTAAAGAGGGCGGCCTGTGTTCGGTTGGACGGGGGCGCTCGATCAAGGCCTGTCTCTTATCCCCGTCAACCGATGAACCTACCGCGTAAATCTCTAGCAGCCTCCTCAGATTCGCCAGATCGGCTGAGGCCAGTGTCTCTCCCGGAGTGTCGGGCCACGAGACGGAGACGGCAGCGTGCGCCCACCTTGCAGGAAAAACTGGCGCAGTGCGAGCCATGACATCTGCGGAATAGTCGACAGTGACGGGAATCCTATGGGAGTCGGCGAGCTGTTTTAGATCGGCGGTCAAACCGGACAGCGTGTCATTGGTTCGCGCGAGACCGAACAACACACCGCTGCCCGGCTCACGGCGGGGGGCACGATGAACGCCCTCCATTCCCGGTATCGCACCGCCCGGAAGCAGGCGTCCGACGTAGATCATTTCGTCAAAGGAGTTCGTGCTCAAAACGCGTTCCAGTCCGCGCGCGCCCGTGCGCCCTTGGACGAAAAAGACTACCGTTAGCTTGCCCTGAACCTTCGCTGGATCGATCTTCCGCACCAGATCGGCCAATGCGGCAGCACCGAATTTATCGCCAATGGATGCGCCAGCCATCCTGTCGTCATTCAGATTGAAAAGGCGTCGGTTGATAACGACTGGACTTAGAAGATCCACGCCGTTCTTTCGCACTTCCTCAGCCGAGCTTGCCCCGATGTCGACGTACATATTCTCGATGTCGCCCGATTCGGGAGGATTTGCGCGCCGTGCTTGCAAGTGGACCGAGAGCCCGGCCATCACACCGTCCACCCACCTCCCGCTACCGGTTCCAATCCGAACCGGTTGCGCGGAATAGAGCTTGTTGAAAATGGGCGGAAGGCCCGACTGCGGCAGGCGCTCAAGGCGCAGGTAACCGTCCTCGGTGATGTTGCTGACGACAAAGCCAGGTTCGTCGATCGGCGTCACGATCAGCCGACTGGGCGTCCCACGGCCGAGGGTAACGATCACGTCGCCAAGGTTGTCGGTGACGGGGTGAAGCGGTGCTACCTTGGCTTGAATCTTTTCCCCCAGCGCACTTTCATAGCCAGAGACCGAAGGCGTTTCGACGAATTCGCGGAGGTTGTCGGCAAGGCTGTCGGGAACCGACGGGGTCTGCCCGGCGGCTGGGCATACCGAAATGCAAAATAGCAAAAAGATGGCCACCATGCGCCGACGAGCGGGAAGGGCCTTGCCGTGCGCCCTGCGAGATGCGCTCGCGTTCGCCGGTTTCAAATCGCGTGCGAGCAATGCAATCGGGCTCGGGTTGCGAGGTAGAATGGCACGGGGGAGCATTGTCATAGTCACCGCTAAGCTAACACGACCCAGCGAAGCTTGGCGGAACGTCCTGGTGAAATCTTGCGTGCCCAACGGCCACCGTAACCAGCCGGCGCTGCCCTCATAATGTAAGTCCGGAGGCTTCGATGAAACCGAAGTTTGCTCGAGCGCTGCTCCTGCTTGCAGTTCTGCCCACGGCATGGGCGCAAAGTCGCGTCTCTCCTCGGCCAAACGAGACGGGGCTGGTCGGGCGGGTGGGCGACACGGGATTTGTCAAGGTGACGGCTGACAGTTTCCGATCGCTCGATCTGAATGAGCAGGCCCTCGCCTACTGGCTGGCACAAGCCTCCATCGCCATTGATCCCATCATCTACGATCAGCTATCGCGTTACGGACTGCGCGAGAAGCGACTGCTCGAGGAAATCGTTGCGCATCCGGCAGGCATTCCGCCCCAAATAATGAGCCACATTCTGGATTTCACGGAGCTTTTCTGGGCCAACCGGGGAAATCACGACGACGAAACCTCACAGAAGGTTCTGCCAAAGTTCACGTTCGACGAATTCAGCCAAGCCGCCCGAATTGCACAACAGAATGGCGCGATGAAAACGGCCTACGGCCATCTGCCGCCGATTACGAGCCGCGAGGAGCTCGACAAGGAGCTCGAGGCGCTGCGCCGACCGCTGTTCGATCCCGACTTCGAACCAATGGATACGGCCAAGAGCCCGCAGGGCGGTCTCGACATTATCCAGGCCAGCTCGAATTCGTTTTACGAGGGCGTGTCGCTCTCCGATCTGAGGGATTTCCATGAAGAGCATCCTTTGAATTCGCGCGTGGTAAAAGACGCAGACGGGCATCTACGCGAAATCGTGTACCGTGCGGGCACGCCCGACGGCACCATTTCTCCGGGCCTGTACGCGGTCTACCTAGAGAAAGCGATCGGTTATCTGGAAAAGGCTCGTGCCCTGGCCGATCCGGCGCAGGCGCAGGTGATCAGCGATTTGATTCGCTATTACCAGACAGGAGATTTGAAGGATTGGCTCAAATTTGATGCCGATTGGGTACGAAACAACGCCACGGTCGATTTCGCCAACGGATTCATCGAAATCTACCACGACGCGCGCGGGGCGAAGGGCAGTTCGCAAAGTTTCGTCTCTGTGACAGATAAGCCGCTGAGCGACAAAATGGCCGCGCTCGCCGCCAATGCGGCGTACTTTGAACAGAAAGCACCATGGGAGGCGCAGTACAAGAAGACTTCGTTCACTCGACCGGTAGTGAAAGCCATTGAGACGGTGATCGAGACTGGCGATTTCCACGTCAACACGATTGGCGATAACCTGCCGAACGAAAATGAAATCCACGAGAAATACGGCACAAAGAATTTCCTGTTCACCAGCAGCACCCGAGCCTTGAATGAAGCCGTCGGGAACAAGACCATCGATGAGTTCGGCTCTTCGCCGGAGGAGATCGCGCGAGATCGCAACTATCGCGACGAAGCCGAAGACTTGATGACGGCGTTACATGAAGTGATCGGGCATGGCTCGGGTAAACTGAGCGACCGACTCAAAAATGGCGCTGAACCCGAGCTGAAGGAGTATTTCTCAACGCTCGAGGAAGCTCGCGCCGACCTGATGGCGCTCTGGAACGCCTGGGATCCCAAACTCAAAGAGCTGGGGCTGGTCGGCAATCAGGACGAAGTAGCCAAGGCCATGTATGATTCCTCGGCGCGCGTTGCACTGATCCAGCTAGAGCGAATTCCCAAAGGAGACACCCTCGAGGAAGATCACGCGCGAGACCGCCAACTCATCGTCCGGTACATCATGGATAAAACCGGCGGCATCGAGCAGTTCCGGCGCGATGGGAAGACCTACATTCGTGTAAAGGATTACGCGAAGATGCGCGAGGGTGTTGGGATGCTGCTTCGAGAGTTGATGCGCATCAAGGCCGAGGGCGACTATGCCGCAATCAAGGCTCTGGTCGACAAATATGCCGTTCACTTCGACCCGGCTTTGCGCGATGAGGTTGTCGCGCGCTATCAGAAACTCGACCTGCCGACCAACTGGGCCGGCATCAATGCGGACCTAATGGCGCGGTTCGGTAAGGACGGCGAGATCGAAAAGGTGGAGATCAGCTATCCCCACGATCCCGCGAGCCAATACTTGCGCTACGCCGAGATGTATGATCAGGGCCTACAGGCCGCCCAACCCTAGCCGAGCGAGAAATCGCACGTCTTCAGTATCGCGCCCCGATAATGGCAGCCGCCTCCGATGGTATACTCTCGCGACCTGAGGCGAATCGGAGGGCATACATGAGTGAAGCGGCAGTGGCAAAAAGCAATCTCTTGGATCCGAAGCTGTTTAGACCCGAAGCAGTTTCTCCGCAAATATCGGCGGCCAACGAGGAATTCAGGAAGCTTCTCTCCTCTGGCCCCGACTGGTGGGATATCGGAGCACCGGCGTATCGCGCGGCGGTGGCAAGCGGGCAAGGGCCGTTTCCCCTTCCGGAAAGATCGCCCCGTGGGCGTACCATCCAAATCGACGGCAAGGGTGGTCATAAAGTCTCACTGCGGGTGGTCGCGCCCGAAAACGCGAAAGGCATCTACCTGCACTTCCACGGCGGCGGGCTGGTTTTGGGCTCCGCCGAGGCGCAGGACATGATGCTTGAACGCGTGGCTCAGAGTACGGGTATGGCTTGTGCCAGCGTGGAATACCGGCTGGCCCCAGAGAATCCCTACCCGGCGGCCTGGGACGACAGCGAATCCGCGGCCCTATGGCTCATTAAGAACGGAAGGTCGGAGTTCGGCACCGATGTGATGACGATCGGTGGCGAATCGGCGGGAGCGACTCTTTCCGCCGCGACGCTGCTGCGCATGCGCGACCGCCACGGCTACACGGGCTTTCGCGCCGCGAATCTGGCATACGGAGTTTTTGACTCGTCGATGACACCCAGTCAGCTCCTGTCACCGGATCGGGGGATCCTGGTAGGGAAACTGAGCATCAAGAAATTCTCGGAGGCCTATTTGCCGAAAGGGGTCGATCCGCGGAATCCCGATGTCTCCGCACTGTATGCGGATCTTCGGAACATGCCGAGGGCCATCTTCACCATTGGAACCATCGATCCGTTGCTGGATGACACGCTTTTCATGTACTCACGCTGGATTGCAGCGGGCAATGAAGCGGAGCTGGCGGTGTATCCGGGCGCGCCTCACGCCTTCAATATCTTCCCGCTACCGCAAGGGCCCGAGGCGAATGCGCGAATTGATACATTTCTGAAACGCGCGATTTCCTAAGCGTCCTCAGGAACGCCGGGGAGAAGTGGCCGCCTAGGTGCGACCAAGCTCCGCGATCATGCTTTCCTCCCGGCGGATGGCGACGGCGTCGATGCGGTTCAGCGCATAGGAATAGCCGCAAAGGGCCAAGCCCGCAAATACGAACAGTAGGACCGTAGCGACCCACGCTTGGTGTAGCGAAGCGGCGAGCAAGACGGCAACTCCCACCAAACTCAAGGTCCCAGCTTGGACTCCCAGAAATGCGAACCCGGTCACGGCGGCCCCCCGCTGCTTGCCGAGAGCTGCCCAATCAATCTTTTTCGGCGCGTAGAGAGACATCCAGTTTCCGACGGTGAAGGTCACAAGCACCACGAAACACCCGCCGAATAGCGTGGCCAGGGTGATGCTGACCGATGGCGGGTAGAAGAGAAGCGCCACGCCAATCCATACCAGGACCATTTCGAGCAACAGAACCGTACCTTGCGCCAAATTCTTCCCTAGCAGAATTTCGCGAAAGCGTGCCGGCGACATGTAATAAAACTGGATGCCCGCACCTTCCGTTCCAAACGAGTTGTAGCAGAAACTACCAAGGACGAGGAACGCGTAGGCCACCCCGGCGGGGAACGCGAAGCCGGCGTGCGTTCGAAGGAAAAAGGAGCCGTGCCGAGCGTTTGCCAGGCCGAGCCGAAAAATCACCAGGATTACAACCGGCATCACCAAGGGAAAGAGCATGGGCCCGCTGCGAGAAAGATAGTGAAACTCCTTTTCGAAGATGGCCGCGACAGGCCCTGAGAATCCGCTTAAGTCCCAACCGGCCGAGACGGTCTGCTTGCTCTTCGTTCGCACTCCGGCAAGTGCGGGGGACTCACTCAGGTTCTCTCCGCGGTACTGGGCGAGGAGGCGGACGTGGAGGACCACCAGCAAGGTGATCGTATAGATCGACAGGAGAGCCAACGCGCCGAAAGCCAAAGCGAAATCGTTCCGAAGTGCCCGCGACACCGCAGCGGAGGCTAGGCCTGGCGGCAAAAACCGCTCGACGGCGGCCCATTCGAACGCCGGGGCAAGCCGAGAGGGGCGGCTGAATCGGCCGGAGTGGTGAAGGTAGTAGTTCATTAGCGGTGAGGTAAGTTGCACGCCGATGATAAAGAGAAAGAAGAAAAGGCCCAGAATTTCGCGGCTCTTACGGCGCGCAAGCCAGCGCTCAATCCAGGAAAAAATCGCACGGCTCAATGAGACATTGAAGGCGGCAAACGCCGCAAAAACCATAAACGTCCACGGCAAAAGGCGCGGCACTCGAGCACTGATACCCGCCGCCAGCCCGGCCAGCCACAGGACGGCGACAACTGTGGTGGGATCGAGTGATCCGTACACCAACCGCATCAGGAAGTACGAGCGGTAGCTCAGGGGGAAGCGCAGAAAGTTCTGAGCGTCGAAGGTGCCCACAAATGCTGTCCCCACGACCGGAAAAAGTTGCCAATAGAGCAAGATGCCCCAGAGCGGAAGCGCCAGCCATTCCAGGTGATTGTGCGAAACAAGGTACCAAGCTCCGACGCCGAGGCCAATCGTCCCACCCATCCCGATGATGGAGTAGCCGATGCCAGCAAAAAGCCGCGAAACCAGCTCCAACCGACCGCTAAGGGTGCGAAGCGAATTGACAAAAATCTGCCAGCGAAGCTCCGCGACCGCGACGAACTGCTCGCGCAGAGCGAGCCCGGAATCTAGCCCAGCCATGAGAGCTCCTGTTCGGTCAGGCGCGAGCCCCCCACAATGCTGAGAAAAATCTCCTCGAGCGTGAGTTTTCCCCCAGCCGGTGCCCTCGCGGCGTCGGGCGCGGGGTGCGCTTGAACCCCCGCACGCAGTTCTTCGATCGATCCCTGCGCGACAAGCCTACCCTGATGGATGATGCCTACGTGACTGCAGAGCCGCTCGACGATTTCAAGAACGTGCGATGTCAGAAAAATTGTGGCGCCGTGGGCGATCATCCGCTGCAGCATGGCTTTCAGCGTGCCGGAAGCGATGGCGTCGACGCCCTCAAATGGCTCATCCAGGAAGAGAACCTTGGGGCCGTGGATGACGGCGGCGGCGAGGGCGAGCCTTTTCTGCATCCCGTGCGAATAGTCGGTGATGAGCGTTTTCGGCTGATCGTCGAGCCTCATGAAATCAAGCAACTCCGCAGTTCGTTTCGCTGAGGTATCGCGATCGAGCCCATACATACGCGCGGCGAAGTTCAGATATTCCGCGCCGGTCAGCCGGCCAAACAACGCCATACCTTCGGGAACCACGCCGATCTGCCGCTTCACTTCGACCGGGTGACGGATCAGGTCGAGGCCAAGGATTTCCATCCGCCCGCCGGAGGGAGCGAGCAGCCCGGTCAGCATTTTGATCGTCGTGGACTTCCCAGCGCCGTTGGGTCCGAGAAACCCGAAGAATTGTCCTGGCGCAACGCGCAGATTGACGTCATCGACTGCAACGAGCTGCCCAAAACGGCGCGTGAGATGCTCGGTGGCGATGGCGGGTGCGTCCATCGGAGTCGACCGACTTTAGCACAGCTGCGCCGACCTTTCCGGGAAGGTCCGTCGCAGCGACTCCGAACCCGCGTGTGCGGAACGGTGGCGGCTCATCGACCTGGGACGCTGTTACTGTCCGAGAAGCTCGTCGACCAATTTCTGCGCGCCATACAGCTTCTTCATTGCCTCCGTCATGGCCCCGGTGTGTACGGCCACGGCTCGGTTCTGATAGGAATCGTAAACGAAATCGCCGACCAATGACTCGATGTTGCCATCGAATATGAGCCCGATAATATCGCCGTCGCGATTGACCACGGGCGAGCCGGAGTTCCCGCCGATGATGTCGTTGGTGGTGACAAAGTTAAACGGCGTGGTGAGATCGAGCTTGCCCCGACCGTCGACGTAGCGCTTTGGCAGATCAAAAGGCACCTGATAGTCGAAACTGGCGGCGCGATCATACAAGCCATAAAACGTAGTCTTGTACGGCGCGACGGTCCCGTTCATGGGGTAGCCCATCACCTGGCCATAAGAAAGCCGCAGCGTGAACGTCGCATCGGGATATAGGTTCGTGCCGTAAACTGCAAAGCGCGCTCTGCCCAGAAGTTCGCCGGCGCGTTGCTCAACACTGTCGACATTGTCTTCGAACCATTTGATCTGCTCACGGCGGATGGGATCGATACGGCGAGCCATGGCAATCATCGGATCGGTCGAAGCGTCGACGGCAGCCTGGCCACCGTCGATCAAGGACTTGCGGAATGCGGGGTCACCCAGTTTCGTACCGCTGACGAGGTAGTTCGCCGCGTCCTCTGGAGTCCGGTCCTCTAGCACCGCCTTGAGAAAAGCGTCCCCGGGTCCGAGCTCCTTTAAATCGAGCTGAAGAGCGCCAGTCATCCGCGCAATTTCCAACTCCAGGTAGATCGGAGCGGGAGAGAACAGCTGATGCCTCAGGGAATCGAGTTGGGAGTCGTGAAAACCCGGTAGCCGCACGCCGTCGGGCTTCTTGACCTCGGCGACATAGGTCACAATCTGAACCGCCAGCGCAGAAAGCTGCGAGTCGGTAGAGCGGAAGACTTGTTCCTTTAGCCGCAGGCGTTCTTTTGCAAGGGCCTCGTCTTCCATCGTCCAGGCGTTGCTGTATTCCTTCTTCCATTCTGGATTGGCGTCCACTTTGCTGCGGAAGTCCTCTTCTTCCTTGCGTTTTTTTTCCATCAGGGTCTTGTCCTCGAGCCCGTCGAGGCGGCCTTCGAAGACCTTGAGGCTGTTGGTCAAAACGAGAAGTAGCGCGGTCGTTTGTCGAGACTGTTCGGGGCCGCGGGCGTTGTAATCCCTGAGGGTGGCGATGCGACCTTTCAGACGCTCGATGTAGCTGGGGAGCGCGATGTCGCGCAGAGTCACGAGTTGGGAATAGGTGTTAAGCCGTTCGCTCGCGCCAGGATGACCGGAGACGAACACGAGGTCGCCATCTTCGGCTCCTTTCGGATTCCATTTCAAATAATCCCTACTGTCGATGGGCTTGCCGTTTTCATAGACGCGGAACAAGGCCATGTCCAAGTCGTAGCGTGGGTAAGTAAAGTTGTCTGGATCGCCGCCATAGAATGCTATCTGCTGTTCCACGGCAAACACCAGGCGGACGTCTGTGTACTTCTTGTAGCGGTAGAGCCAATACTGGCCGCCGGAGTAGAGCGTGACAACATCGGACCGGAGCCCCATTTTTTCCGTGCTCTCCCGTTCGATATCCGCAATAACTGCCTTGCGCTTGACGAATTCCTCTTCCGCGTTTTTGGCGGTCCGTACGGCCACATTCACGCGATCGGTGACGTTTTCCGTCGAGACTAAAACGTTGACTTCCAAGTCTGGCGACTTCATTTCCTGTTCGGGCGTGGCGGCGTAAAAACCGTCGCGGACATAGTCGTGCTCGGCGCTTGAGTTTTTCTGAAGCTGGCCAAGGGCAACGTGATGGTTGGTCAGCAGAAGGCCATGAGGGCTGACGAACGAGCCAGAGCCGCCGTCATTCAGGCGGACACAGGAAAGCCGCAGATGGTCGAGCCACTGTTGTGTGGGAGCGAATTTGTATTTCTCCTTGAGCTGCTTGAGTGGCGGGTTGTCGAAAGTCCACATCCCTTCGTCAGCGGGGATGGCTGAGCAGAATAGCGCCGCGGCCAGCAAAACGGCCGAGGCTTGCCGGACCAGACGAGTTGATTTCACTGAAAGAGTCCCCTTTTCTAAGTGAAGGCGTCGAATGAGACTTCAGGAGTATATACGACTCTGCACGGGGCACACTGCCGCGCTGAGGAAAACCTGCAGCTCCGAAGCCGCCTTCGCTGGCCACGTGAGTTCACAACATCATAGAAGACGGCTCGAGTGAAGAAAATATTGAGCACACGCGCGGCGGAAAAAAATTGCAGCCAGTGATGTGCCCGGCAGCTTCGCGTTGGAACAGGAAAGGCGGTGCCGAGGGGTGGTCCTAGAATTCGTCCCGCACGCTCGGCTCTTGCAATCAGAGGGAATTGCAGATGAGCAGTGCCATTCTCAGTTTTTTGAAATCTGGCGGAGGGGGTGGGATTCGAACCCACGAGACCCTTGCGGGCCTAACGGTTTTCAAGACCGCCGGTTTCAACCGCTCACCCACCCCTCCGGATTGAGCTCTTGAAACATTGTAACTGACGACTGGAGAGCGCGACAGTTTTGGCTCCGGTTTCCTGATCCCACTTCTGTCACGTTGATTGCCATGGAGCAACGACAGAGTGCGCCCGAATCTCAGAATATGTAATCAGTCTTTTTGAGTTTGCGTCTGGGACTTTGCGGACATGGGCGATCGAAAACTGCGGGTCTTAGTTGCGGATGACCACGCACAGGCTCGCTGGGCTATGGCGTATCTGCTGCAACCAGAATGCGAGGTGGTTGGCGCGGTTGCGGATGGCGCCCAGCTAGTGAATGCAGCGATATCCCTGCGACCCGACGTAATTGTGAGTGACGTTTCCATGCCGTCGCTGACTGGACCGCAAGCAATGGACCAGCTAAAACGCAAGGGGAGCAATATTCCTTTTGTTTTGGTCAGTGCCGACCCCTCCGCCAAAAACGAATTTCTCGAACAGGGCGCCGGGGCGTTCGTGGCCAAGATCGATATGGGCCGCGAGCTCATAGCCACCGTGTTTACGTTAGCCTCCGGATTAAGGAACGCAGGGGACCGATTCGCACCCGATCAGGTCGGTCAAGATGTCGCCTCTATTTCTGGAAGCTGCCAGGCTTCTGTCGTCGAAATCAGTTCCTAGATCAGGAAAGCTTTCGCATCTCAAGCCTTTTCCCTAACCTTTTACGCAGATCACAGGAACAAGACGGGCCACTCGGCGCGCCAATTTTGCCTGCTCGGCTGCTTCCGCGACGGAGTTGACATCTTTGTAGGCTCCCGGGGCCTCCTCAGCGACGCCCCGAAACGACCTCGTACGTATGAGCACACCGCGCCCGCGCAGTTCTTCAATGACCCTACGCCCTTGCCAGCGCTTCGTCGCCTGTGTGCGACTCATCGAGCGGCCGGCGCCGTGGCACGCCGATGAGAAGGCAAGTCGTTCGCTCTCGCCGGTGCCCACCAAAATATAGGACTCCGTCCCCATCGTTCCGCCGATCAGTACGGGCTGTCCGATTTCCTGCAACGAAGGCGCTAGCTCAGGGTGGTCGGGTCCCCAGCTACGCGTTGCGCCCTTTCGATGAACGAACAATTCTCGACTGGCGCCGTCGATGACGTGACGTTCGATTTTGCAGGTATTGTGGGACACGTCGTAGATTAGCGCGAGCTTTGCCTTAGGCATGGCTCCATCGAAGGCACTGCGCACCAGATGAGTAATGATTTGTCGGTTGGCCAAAGCACAATTTGTGGCGGCGCGCATCGCGCCTAGGTAACGCTGCCCCAACTCCGAGTGAATCGGCGCACAAGCCAGTTCCCGATCGGGGATCGGTTGGTATCCCTCAATCACCATCCGTTTTAGGTAGTCGGTTCCCACCTGATGGCCGAGACCTCTCGATCCGCAATGGATGCTCACGACGATGTCGTTTTGCCGAAGTCCAAAGACGCGAGCTGATTTGGAATCAAAGATCTCGGCGACACGCTGAACTTCCAGGTAATGATTGCCTGAGCCGAGTGTCCCCATTTCCCGCGACTGCCGCTTCTTCGCCTCATCTGATACACAGGACGGCTTTGCGCCCGAAGCGCAGCCGGTCTCCTCAATGCGCTCGAGGTCTTCGGGTTTGCCATAGCCATGGGAGACGGCCCATCGCGCACCGCCGCGCAACATCTCGTCCATCTCATCCTCAGTAAGCCGGATCGCACCGGTGCTTCCCACTCCCGCCGGGACGCTTCGGAACAAGGCATCCGCCATCTCCTCTTTTTGAGGTTCTAGTTCATCGGCCGTCAGTTGGGTTGTTAAAGTACGGACACCACAAGAGATGTCGAATCCCACACCTCCGGCCGAGATCACCCCACCTTGCTCGGGATCGAAGGCGGCGACTCCTCCGATGGGAAAGCCATAGCCCCAATGCGCATCGGGCATGGCATAGGAGGCACGCTGAATCCCGGGCAGAGTCGCAACGTTTGAGACTTGCTCGCGCACCTTTTCGTCCATGTCCTCAACTAACTGCTCGCCCGCATAGATAATGCCCGGCACACGCATCTGCCCGGTAGGTTTGATCCACCACTCAGAATCCGAATGACGCTCGAGCGACTGCCGGTCCATTGCTCCTCCATCGGCTCAAACATCCACAACGCACTGTGCGATCCACTCGCCATCGGGACCGCGCGCGACTCGAAGAGCGGTCACCGTAGCGCCTTTGGCCTCGACCGCCATTTGGTGACGTTCCGAATCGACCAACTCGCCACCAAGGCGCCCGCTCAAGGAGCACCCGGAGATAACCACCCGGAACGTGCCGAACAGCATGCCGCGGACGGCCATCTCGTAGATGATTCTGTTGAGCCAGCTCACCAGCAAGAGTTCAAGATCGGGGGCGTCACACTCTACCTCGATGGTTTCCCTCGATCGAATCGTAGAAACGTCGGCCACAACCGCCGAGAGGGCCGTGGCTGCCTGCTCAAACGCCTGCTCGACCGATTGGCCAAACCCTCGCACGCCGATATCCGCGCCGTGCGCAAAATGCTCCCACCGTGCCATCGACAGGGTCACAGACGCCTTGAGTCCCGTACGGTCCGCTTGTCAGCGACCACACAATGCTGTTGAAACCACTCCGCCGCGAGCCGTGCAACCTGCTCCAGGGCGCCAGGCTCCTCAAACAGATGCGTTGCGCCCGGCACAATGACTAATTTCTTTTCGCAGCGAAGCCGTGCCAAGGCTTCTTGATTCATCCCGATCACCGGCTCATCGTCTCCCCCCACGATCAACAGGGTCGGCACTCGGACAGCGTCTAAAGCGTCGCCGGCGAGATCGGGACGACCACCTCTTGAAACAACGGCGTGAATCGCGTCCCGCATTTGAGCCGCAGCACACAAGGCTGCCGCAGCTCCTGTGCTGGCGCCGAAATAGCCCAGCTGCGCCCGCTTCGCTTCGGGACGCTTGACGAGCCACCGGGTTACGTCGATCAATCGGTTCGCAAGCAGGGGAATGTCGAAACGAAGCTGGCCACTGTAGCTGTCAATGGATTCTTCTTCGACCGTCAACAGGTCAAAGAGCAAAGTGGCGATTCCCTGCGACTGAAGCACATGTGCCACATAGCGATTTCGAGGGCTATGCCGGCTGCTCCCGCTGCCGTGTGCAAAAAGGACGATCGCTTCAGAATCCTTAGGAAGCCCCAGAGTGCCCTGTAAGATCACCTTGCCCGTATCAATCGAAACCTCAATTTCCGTGCGATCCTTCTGAACCAAGTTTCGGCCTGAGACCATGGCGTGTCTCCTCGATCGGCGTCGAAATCCGTTGCCACTGCTCTCGACAGGTAGCGCTCAGGGCGGCTTCTAGGCGAATGATTCCTGAGGCGTTGCCGATTCCTTCTTTTCTTCCGGTTCGTCGGTCAACGTAGCCTCCGCCAAGAGCAGCACGCTTGCAACCGATACGGCGTTTTCCAGTGCGATACGCACGACTTTCGTCGGATCAATGATCCCGGCCTCGACCAAATCCACGTACTGACACCGCGCCGCGTCGAAGCCATAGTTCCCCTTTCCCGAGCGCATCCGGTCGACCACAACGCCTCCGTCTACCGTGGAATTCTCTGCAATCTGCCGCGTCGGGGCCTCGAGAGCGCGTCGGAGGATCAACAGACCCGTGCGTTCATCGCCTGCACATTTCGCCTCCTCGGCCCCTACCGCATCGATGAGCCGAAGAAGAGCAAGACCACCTCCGGGCACGATCCCCTCGGCCAAGGCGGCTTTCGTCGCACTGATTGCATCTTCAATCGCCTCCTTTCGGTTCTTCATCTCGGCCTCGGAAGGTGCACCGGCCCGTATCACGGCCACTCCACCGGCCAGTTTGGCCAGGCGCTCTTGCAGCTTCTCTTTGTCGTAGTCCGATGTTGTCTTCTCGATCTGCTTACGGATCTCCGTGCAACGGCCTTCGATCGAAGCTTTCGATCCCTCTCCGCCCACAATCGTCGTTTTGTCCTTGTCGATCACAATTCGTTTTGCGTGGCCCAACTCCTGGAGCGTGAGGTTTTCAAGTTTCACTCCGAGCTCTTCGGCGATTAACTGTCCTCCCGTTAAAGTGGCGATATCCTGTAGCATCTCCTTTCGTCGGTCACCAAACCCGGGCGCCTTGACCGCCGCGGAAAGAAGCGTGCCACGGACCTTATTCACAACGAGTGTTGCCAGGGCCTCACCCTCGACATCTTCGGCAACAATGAGCAAGGGTCGGGCCGTCTTGGCCACCTGTTCAAGAAAGGGCAACATGTCTTTCATGTTGGTAATTCGCTTCTCGTACAACAAAATGACGGCGTCTTCGAGCACGACCTCCATTTTCTCGGCATCAGTTACGAAGTACGGAGAAATGTATCCTCGGTCGAATTGCATACCCTCGACAACTTCGAGGGCCGATTCGGTCGTCTTCGATTCTTCTACCGTAATGACTCCCTCTTTCCCGACCTTTTCGTACGCTTCGGCAACGAGTTCCCCGATACTGGCTTCGTTATGAGCGGAAATGGTAGCGATCTGCGCCTTCTCGCGCCGGCTGGTCACTGGACGCGAAAGCGTTTCGAGGGCCTGAACGGCCGAACGCAGACCTCGGTCGAGTCCTCGCTTCAAATCGACGGCGCTCGCCCCGGCCGCCACATTGTGTAAACCCTCGGCGAAAATCGCGTGCGCCAGGATGGCGGAGGTGCTTGTTCCATCTCCCACGATGTCGCCAGTACGCTCGGCCGCTTCGCGAATCATCTGAGCGCCGAGATTTGCTTCCGGGTCCTTCAGCTCGACCTCTTTGGCTATGGTGATGCCGTCGTTGCATACGATCGGCTTTCCCCATTTCTTTTGAATCAGCACACACTTCGACTTCGGACCGAGCGTGATCCGAACAGCATCGGCCAGCGCAGTCGCACCGCCGAGAATCTTTTCCCGCGCCGCCGAGCGAAACAACAGTTTTTTCGCAGCCATGGATCGATCTCCTTCGACGGGCAGCCCAGGGACCTCCGTTTCTCCTGATCCCGCAGTTTCCCTTTTAGTGCTTTCTCCAACCGGCGGCAGTGATGAATATCACACAGCTCAGGTCCCTCAAGGCAGTGGAAAACAGGATGAATTCGACCTTCACGAATCCCGTTGCAGTGTTTCTGGGCAAATGAGGGGATCCATCTGTCAATTTTGACAGGCGCCAACACCCAGGCCAATCACTAGACTTGGAGTGGGTTGAGTGCGGCCGATTGTTTGGGCACCAATTTCGATTTTGCACTCATGCCCAGATCTTGGGGCAAAACGATCTTTCTGAATCCGCTGACGCCCTCCGGCATGCTCAACTTCGACTACCAAATGCCATATGCTTCCCGCCATACCGTCGCAGGATTTCAATGGCAACACCTTCACCTACTCATTCCGATATGCCTTTTGACAATTGATCCGATCTGAGTTAAACAGCGATCTCCGGCCCGGATCGCACGCCGCTTTAAGGAGGCACGATGAACGAGCAGAGAACCCGGAAGATGGGCGCGCTCCTGCTTCTCAGTGCGCTCAGTGTGTGGTTTTCGGCGCCGACCAGAGCCGACGACGGAGCTGCAACCTTTAAATCAAAGTGCGCCGCCTGCCATGGAGCAGACGGCAGCGGCAACACGACCGTTGGCAAGAGTATGAAGATCCGCGATCTGGGCTCTGCTGATGTTCAGAAACAAACCGATGAACAGTTAGCGGGCATCATCACGAACGGCAAGGGAGCTATGCCCCCGTACAAAGACAAGATGACGGCCGACCAAATCAAACAGCTGGTCGCCTTTATCCGTCAGCTGGCCAAAAAGGGATAGATAGGCGAGGTGGGTTGCCACTCTCGCCGACTGAATTCGGAACGCCAAATGGGACTCCCGGGCATTCTCATCGCGTTGATCGTGTTGACGATTGTGCTGGCCGCAGTTTTTTTTCTGCGCCCCTCAATCACCGCCGGAGCGACAGGCAAGGCTCTGGCTTTTGTCGCCCTGTGTGTCCTCCCCGCGCTATGCATGCGCATGGGGTTGAATACCCACATGGATCGTTCCGAACAGACCAAATTCTGCATTTCGTGCCACAGCATGGAGAACTACGGCAAGAGCCTCTGGATCGACGACCCTAGCTACATCCCTGCACAACATTTTCAGAATCATCGTGTGCCCGCGGATATGGCCTGCTACAACTGCCATGCTGACTACACAATCTACGGGCCTCTGAAGGACAAATATCAGGGCGTCAAGCGCATCTACGTGCAGTATCTTGGAACGCCATCGAAGACGGTTCAAATACCTGGTGGATTTAAGAACCGGCAGTGCCTGCACTGCCATCTGGGAGCCCGCAGCTTTGAGTCGAATCCCATTCACGTCGCCGTCATGGATTCTCTCAAATCGAACGAGTTGTCTTGCATTTCGAGCGGTTGTCATGACATGGTCCACAACCCCTCGGAGGTGGATCACCTGAAGATGTGGAGTCCCGGCCAATGAGAATAAGAGTGTCGGAAGGAAAAGTTTTGCGAGTTGCGAGCGCGCTCATCATCCTCGGCTTAGTCGTCGAACTCATCAGTTTGGCCTGGATTCATCCGCTGGCTTTCGCGCTGTTTGCCTTCGTGGGTATGTGTTTGATCGGCCTGGGAATACTGATTTACCTGGCTTCGCTCGTCCTCGTGGTTTCCCCACCCGGCGCGGGTCCTATGGAGTGAACTCCCAAGGAAGCTGGAAGTTGACACGGCATGGTAACCTTCTGGCGCCTGGAGGGAGCCGTGGCGAGCGAGATCCAGATACGAGTCAATGAGCAGGTGCACACCGTTACGGCTGATCCGAACACGCCGCTGCTGTACGTGCTCATGAATGACCTTGCATTGCAAGGGCCGCGGTTCGGCTGTGGGCTAGCACAATGTGGCTCGTGCTCGGTGCTCGTGAACGGCGCCGAAACGCGCTCTTGCGTCACGCCCATCTCGGCGGCGGTGGGCAAATCGGTGGTCACGCTGGAAGGCCTCCCTTCCTGGTACGCCAAGCAGAAGAAGCTCTCCAAGACTCCTGCTCTGCATCCCGTGCAGCAAGCCTTGATCGACGAGCAGGCAGTTCAATGCGGCTACTGTTTTAATGGAATGATTATCCAGGCTGCCGAGCTGCTGTCGAAAACCTCTCGGCCGACCGAAGCCCAGATTCGCACGGCGATGAATGGGCATCTTTGCCGGTGCGGCAGCTATCCACGTGTGATTCGGGCCATTCAGCGCGCATCTCACGCCATGGCAAGCACGATTGAGAAGGGAGCGAACACTGTTGCACAACAGATGCCCGCGGCAGAGGTGGAGCGATGAAGGGCGCGACACCTCTCTCGGCGCTTCCCCGCCGTGAATTCCTCAAAACGGGCGGCGCGCTGGTCATTGGATTGAGCCTGCGCGGGACGATGGTGGATGCCCGCGCCGCTCAGGATCTAGCGGTTCCGCGCGGAGGTGTCGCGGGGCCTCCCGATCCCAAGCAGATCGACACATGGCTCGCCATCCATTCCGACAACACGGCGACGGCCTACATCGGCTACGTCGAACTTGGACAAGGCTCGACGACCTCTCTTTTGCAGGTTGCGGCAGAAGAGCTTGATCTGGACATGAGCCAGGTCCGCACGGTTCGGCTCGATACGAATATCACGCCGAATCAGGGTGGCACCTACTCGAGCTCGTCGATCGCCCGCGGCAGCTCTGCGATTCGCACTGCGGCAGCCGAAGCGCGACAGGCGCTGCTCAAAATGGCCTCGAAGAAATTGGGGGCCCCGGTCGAGCGACTCACAGTCTCAAAAGGAGTCGTGACCGTGGGGGCGATGGGCGGCGAATCTGAGTCGGTCACATACGGAGAACTGATCGGCAATCAGCTGTTCCATCTCGCATTCACCGGTACAGCACCGGTCAAGGCCGTCTCTGAGTACAAGCTCGTGGGCACAAGCCCCTTGCGGAATGACGTTCCCGAGAAGGTAAGCGGAAAATACGTCTACCTCCAGCACGTGCACTTGCCGGGCATGGTTCACGGGCGTGTCGTTCGTCCACGCGGGCAGACCGCGTACGGTTCAGGAGCGAAAGTCGCCACCCTGGAGGAGCACTCGATTGCGCATATTCCCGGAGCCCGCGTGCTACGCAAGGCAGACTTCGTCGGCGTCGTCGCAGAGCGCGAATGGGATGCTGTCCGTGCGGCGCGCGATTTGAAAATCACGTGGGAGATTCCGGCGGTTTTACCAGGCAGCGACGGCGTGTACGATCAGATGCGCGCGGAGAAAACATCGGACCGGGTGGTCCTAGAGCGCGGAGATGTCGATCGCGCGATCGCAGGCGCCGCACACGTCACGTCCGGTCACTATCGCGGGCCCTATCAGGCTCATGCGCCTTTCGGGCCCAACGGCGCCCTCGCGGATGTTACACGCGATGGAGCACTCGTAATTTGCTCGACTCAGGATGTGTACGCCACGCGCAATACGCTTGCGGCTGTCTTGGGACTGCCACCACCAAAGGTACGCGTGCAGTATTACGAAGGATCGGGCACCTATGGCCACAGTTGCTACGACGATGTTGCGCAGGCAGCAGCGATCCTCTCGCAGCTGGCAGGTCAGCCGGTGCGCCTGCAGTTTATGCGCTGGGATGAGCACGGATGGGATCTGTATGGACCCGCCCATGTGGGAGAAGTTCGCGCGGCCGCCGATGCCAATGGCAAGATCGTCGCGTATCAATATGACGGCTGGCATCATAACTGGAGCGCGGTGGAAACGTCGGCGCAGTTGGCGCTCGGCACGCAGGCTTCGGAATGGCGCGACGGCGCGGCGCAAATGGTCAACCCCTCCGATTGCGGAGGAATGTATGACATCCCCAACGTGCGGCTCGTGAATCATCATGTGCCGGGGATGAACTACCTCCGGGGAGCATGGCTACGCTCACCGCTGGATCTCTCATTTTCGTTCGCCTCCGAGCAGACCATCGACGAGCTGGCTCACCAGGCAGGGGTCGACGCCTACGAATTCCGGCGGCGCAACATCACGAACGAGCGCTGGATGGGAGTGCTCGATCAGGTCGCGAAGGCCTCCGGGTGGGAGTCACGACCCCCCGCCTCGAAACTATCGCGGGAGAAGGTCGTCACCGGGCGCGGCATCGGCCTTGGCACCCATCTCACTTCTTACGGAGGTGCCGTCGCCTTTCTCGAAGTAAACAAGGAAACCGGCAAGGTCCTCGTGAAGCGATTGTACGGTGCGATCGATGCCGGGCTGGCTGTCAATCCCGCGTTCATCGAAAACCAAATCAGCGGGCAACTGGTGCAAACCGCAAGCCGCATGCTGCTCGAAGAGGTGACGTTTAGCAAGACCAACGTCACCAGCCTCGATTGGAACAGCTACCCGATTCTGCGTTTCGAGGAATGCCCTGAGGTGTTCCCGATCGTGGTACAGCGCCTCGATCAGAAATCGACAGGCGCCGGTGAGGAGGTTATGGCCGCCGCTGCCGGAGCGATCGCGTGCGCGTTCTTCGACGCGACGGGCGTGCATATGCCCGAGTTTCCGTTAACACCGAACCGCGTGCTTACCACGCTCGGCCGCGCTTAGCTCCGATGAATTTTGCGCCTGCTGATCATCCCGCCTGAAATCATCGCCTGACCGGAGCAAGTGAATGAAGGTAAGGGCCGCCATCGCCTGGGAAGGCTCGAAGCATTTCTTCATCGAGGAGCTCGAACTGAGCGAGCCTGGGCCAGACGACATTCTCGTGCGTATGGTCGGTGCCGGACTCTGCCACACGGACGTGAAGGCACTCAGAGGAAGCATGCGCGTTCCCAAGCCAATCGTCCTCGGCCATGAAGGCTCGGGCATCGTCGAATGGATCGGCACCGACGTCGCGAAGGTAAAGCCTGGGGATCCTGTCGTGCTGACGTATGACTCCTGCGGCGCCTGTCCCGCCTGCACAAGCGGCAATCCAGCATACTGCAACGAGACGAGTGCGCTGAATTTTCAGGACGCCCGCCAGAATGAGCCGGGATTTTTCCGCAAGGGAAACGATCTGATCCATGGCCATTTTTTCGGCCAGTCGTCATTTTCGACCTATGCGATCGCCCGGCCGCAAAACACGATCCCGGTGCCAAGAGACGCCCCGCTTGATATTCTCGGCGTGCTCGACTGCAGCGTCCAAACCGGCGCTGGTGCGATCATGAATTCGCTCGCCGTCCAGCCCGGAGAGAGCGTTGCGATTTTCGGCGCGGGCCCCGTGGGCTTGAGCGCTGTTCTGGCCGCAGCGGCGTGCGGCGTGAGTGAGATTGTCGCCGTCGACTTGCTCGAATCGCGCTTGGCGATAGCAAAACGGATGGGAGCGACCTCGACTGTACGGGCCCGCCCGGGTGTAGGTAGCGCGGCCCAAATTCGTCGGCTCATTCCCGGCGGCGTCACCTGCGCGCTAGATACCACTGGCCGCGCCGAGAGCTACCATCAAGCGCTCCTATCGCTTGCAACCAAGGGCCGCTTCGGCTTTGTGACCGTCCCTAGAGAGCCTTTCGAGCCGAATCTTGCTCAGATGATGCTCGGCGGACACACCTTCCGAGGCATCGTGCAGGGCGATAGTGTTCCAGACGCGTTCATCCCCCGCCTCATCGATCTCTACCAGACGGGCCGATTCCCCTTTGACCAGCTTGTGACGAAATATCCGTTCGATGAGATCAATCAAGCCATCGAGGATCAGGCGAACGGCACGGTCGTGAAGCCGGTTTTTACTTTCTCGCCCTAAGGCGCGGCTCATTTCAGGTACGTGCGGATGATCTCGATCACGTCGTCGGCAGCTTCCTCCGAAGACTTTGTATTGCGCGGCATGTGATTGCGGATGTGATCCTCCAAGAGTTCGCCCATGAGGCTATTGATCGCTCCGCGCGCAGCCGCGAGCCGCTGCAGCACCTCGGCGCACTGCTCGTCCTCATGGAGAGCGCGCAGGACGCTTTCGAGCTGCCCAATGACCTTCTTGGTCCGCGTGACCAGATCCAATTTCTCTCGCGATAGATGAGACATTTTCCTTGACTACCCTAGGGGGGTATGGTACAACGCCTGTGGCCTTGAGTCCAGCGGCTCGGAGGCGACTCGAGTATATGGAAATCACAGTTCGAGAACCAGAACCTCCAGGTCTCCAGGCTTTTTGGAAGATCCTTCGACCGGTGACGGTAACGGTCTTTTAACATCGCGCCAGGAACGGGCGTGGTTTAATCTCGGATCCTTGGTAGCCCACCCGCGGCCGGACTCAGAATATGCGACGCTTGCTCGCTCAATTCGTAGTGCGATTCCTTTGCCCAGCGTGGGTGTGCCTTGCGCCGGTCTTGATGGCTCGCGCGCAGGAGCCTTCCCAACCACCCACACAGCAGACCCCTCCCGCCCAGCCGACCGGCACGCCTCCTAGCGATCAGACGCCAGAAGGTTCGAGTTCAAATTCCACTTCGAGCGATCTGCTGACCATGTTCCCGCATTCCAACACCAGCCGCTATTGGATTTCCGGCCAGGCAAATATCGTCTTCCAGTGGCATCCCTCGTTCCCGGCAGAATACACTGGAACCAACAGCCTGACCCCATGGTCTCAGAGCGCCACCACACACGTTCTGACTCTTTATACCGGCTACGAACTGACCTCCACCACGGAAGGGTTCTGCGACATCGAGTATGCAACCGGGGGCGGCATCGGGCGTGCGTTCGGCCTGGCCGGCTACACCAACCTGGATTCGGTGCGGACAGTAGAAGGGACGCAGCTTTCCACGGCTCCCTATTTGGCCCGTCTCATGCTGCGGCAGATTATTCCGCTCAGCGATGAGCGCATCGAAGTGGACCGTGATGAGCTGCATTTGGCAACCTCGCTGCCCGTACGGCGCATCGAGATCCGTTTCGGCAAATTCGACCTCGCCGACTTCTTTGATCTGAACACGTGGGGCCAGGATAGCCACCTGCAATTCCTGAATTGGACGGTCGACAACAACGGCACTTGGGACTATGCCGCCAACACACGCGGGTACACCGACGGCGTTATCCTGGAATACGATGACCACTGGTTCTCGGCTCTGTTCGCCGAAGTCTTGGAGCCCAAAATTGCCAATGGAATCTATCTCAACGCGGATGTGGCCCAGGCGCGCGCCGCGAACCTCCAATTCGAAGCCAACGGAAAGCGGATCGCTCATCGTGCAGGGACCATTCGCTTTTTGAGCTATCTGAATCGCGCCGACATGGGCAGCTATCGCAAGACGGTCGAGGAGTATCTGGCGGGCCCCCGGACCTCCCCACCCGATATCACTTCGACGCGCCGTCAAGGCCGTAAGAAATATGGCTTCGGCTTGAATTTCGAGCAGGAGATCACTCCCATTGTGGGCGTTTTCGGGCGTCTCGGCTGGAGTGACGGCCACAACGAGTCCTGGGCTTACACCGAGGATGACCGCACGCTCGAGCTCGGAGGGTTCGCAACAGGCGGCCCGTGGCACCGGCGCAATGACCGAGCCGGGATCGCGTTTGTGGCCAACGGAATCGTAGCGGCGCACCAACAATACCTCGCATTGGGTGGGCTCGGTTTTCTGCTCGGCGATGGCGGCCTGACCTATGGTTCTGAGAAGATTTTTGAAGGCTTCTACACCGCCCATCTCTGGCGCGGCTTCTTCGCCTCGCTGGGGCTGCAGCACATCAATAACCCCGGCTACAACCAGGTCCGCGGTCCTGTCACCGTGGGCACCTTCCGCTTCCATACCGATTTCTGAAAATGCACAAAAGTGTGGGAGCGGGTCGGGACACTTCTAAACCAAGATCTAATGTTTCCGATTGGGCTCGGCACTAGACGTGGCGTTCGGCGACGGTGGCGGCGGGACGAGCGGCTGCTTTAAAACGTCCATCACATCCGGCGGCAGTTTGTCGCTACGGGCCAGAAGCGCTGCGATCTGCCACATCTGCTCATCTTGAAGTACGCCCTGAAAGCTCGGCATGGCCGTCATGCGAATACCGTTCTTGATCTTCCAATACGTCACGCCGACCGGATCGTCCGCGACCGAGCCATCGGGGGTAAAAAGCTGTGGCGGCGCTGGATACATCTTCGGTCGAGGCCCATTGGCAATATCGCCGGGCAGTCCGTGACAACCGCATCCACGCCGGTAGGCCTGTGCGCCAGCCATGAGGTCGGCCGTCGTAAAGCTGGCGGGATTGCGTTCGGGCGCCACTCGACGGATCCGTGATTCCAGTGCCGCTCCGGCGACGTATTGCTCGAAGGGGAAGGAACGGTCCGTCACAGCGACCGGTGCATGGCCGCTCACGAGATAGGCAGCGCCCAGAATGGGGAACGCGAGCAATCCGATAATCAGTCCCCAAAGGAATTTTCCCATGGTGGCTCCTCTCAAACCGAATCCGCATTCCGCCACTTAGATAGCACAGTTTGCGCCACCTGCCACATTGTTTGCAGCTTTGAACGAATCGCCCAACGTTGCGTGCGAGTCTTTTTGAACCGACCCCGATGTCGGCGAGTCGACTGAAAATTTTTCGTGGATCCAACACAGAAAACAAAGCTCGCCTCTCGGTGCGCGTCGGAGCTCTTCCGATGAGACTGCGCTTCGAACCAGAGCTCTCGATTCAGAATAACGCGCATAAATTCAATCCCTTGCAAGGTCGATACCGTAGCGTATTACTAGAATGCGATCGATTAAGAGTTGACATACCACATCATTATCGATAGGATTCGCGTTAGTGGAACGCTATGGAACGGCAAAAAGTCAAGGTCTCTCCCAAGTTTCAGGTTGTCATCCCGAAATCACTTCGCGAGGAGCTGAAAATCGAAGCCGGCCAGGAACTTCTGATCTACTCGGCCGACGGGGCGTTGCGTCTGGTGCCCCACCGCTTGGTCAAAGAGCTTCGCGGCATCGCCAAGGGCATGAGATGGAAAGAGGAACTGCGTGATCATGCGGAGCGCTTCTGAGCTCTACGTTGTCGATTCTTCCGGATGGCTCGAATACATGACGGATGAGGCGAAGGCCAATGCGTTCGGCCACTATCTGGAGAACGAAGCCGCGGTGATTGTCCCTTCGCTTGTAATCTACGAGGTCTACAAACAACTGGCCAAGCATCGCGGGCGCGTCGTCGCCGACCGTTTCCTCTCTCAGGCGCTCTACCGCCGCGTCGTCCCGATCGATGAGACCATTGCCTTGGCTGCGGCAAACGCCAGTCTCGAGCATCGCCTGCTAGGGGCCGATGCGATCCTCTATGCGACCGCCCGCGTTTGCCAAGCCCAGCTTGTGACGGCCAACACTCATTTTCGGGGCCTCCCCGGCGTTATCATCCCTTGAGCGACGAGTTCCCAACTCGGAAGCTTATGCGCGCCGGCAAGTTGCTGTTACACTCAGCCTTACGGCGAACGATGGAAGCGATTGGGGGGGTGGGGGGCCAGGGACCGTCATGGCCACACCCCAAACTGCAGCTGAACTGCTCGAGTATCTTCATCTCAAGCTCGCCGCCCTCGGCCAACCCCGTACAGCCAATTCCTGTCGCGCGCTTCGTTGAAATCGCGCGTCCGCTTCTGCGCCATCACTATGAAAAGGAACGCCCCTCGGCGATTACCTCTGCCCGGCGGATCGACGCATCCAAACGTTTCTCACTCATCGGCACCATTGGTGCCGACCCGTTCCACGCCCAGGATGTCAGAGAGAGGTCATTTAACCATCTTTCTTGTCGAGCTTGTCGAAGCGGATGAAATCGTCCCAGGATCGTGCTAGGTTAATTTTCAGTGAGACTATGGAAACGATTCATATCACGCTACCCGACGGTGCCATCCGCGAGGTTCCTCGTGGAACAACCGCCGCAGAATTTGCCCAGAAAATCTCGCCACGCCTGGCAAAGGAAGCTCTCGTGGCGCGCGCAGATGGCGAGCTGATTGACCTTTCGCGCCCCCTGGATCATGACGTTACGCTCTCCATCCTCACGGCAAAGGATCCCGAGGCGGTCGAAGTCTTCCGCCACTCCGCCGCGCATCTCCTCGCCGCTGCCGTTCTGGAACTCTATCCGAACGTGAAGCTTGGCATCGGCCCGCCGATTGAAAACGGATTTTTCTACGAATTCATTCGCGACGAGCCGTTTACTCCGGAAGACCTCGAAAAAATCGAGGCAAAAATGCACTCCCTAGCCGCGAAGGACCTCCCCAACCAGCGCAAGATGATCCCGAAGGCCGAAGCTCTCGACCTCTATCGCCGACTGAACCAGGAATTCAAGTGCCAACTCGTTGAGGAAAAAGCGAACGAGCCGATGGTTTCCTTCTACACCACCGGAAAGTTCATCGATTTTTGCCGCGGACCGCACATCCCTTCGACCGGGCGCATTCAGGCGTTCAAGCTGATGAACATCTCCGGCGCCTACTGGAAAGGCGACGAGAAAAATCCACAGATGCAGCGGATTTATGGCGCGTGCTTCGTCGAACAGAAGGATCTCGATGATTACCTTCACCGTCTCGAAGAGGCCAAGCGTCGCGATCACCGCCGGCTGGGCACCGAGCTGGACCTTTTCAGCATCCAGGACGAAGCCGGCCCTGGTCTCATCTTCTGGCATGCCAAGGGCGGCGTCATCCGTCGGCAGATGGAGGACTGGCTCCACACGGAACTCACTCGTCGCGGCTACGATCTGGTCTACACCCCGCACATCATGCGCCTGGATCTTTGGAAGATGAGTGGCCATGCGAATTTTTACCGCGAAAACATGTTTGGCCCCATCGAAGTGGAAAAGACCGATTACCAGCTCAAGCCGATGAACTGCCCCGGGCACATTTTGATTTTCAAATCGCGCCTGCGCAGCTACCGCGAGCTACCGGTCCGCTTGGCAGAGCTCGGCACCGTATATCGCTACGAGCGCTCCGGCGTTCTCCACGGCCTGATGCGCGTACGTGGATTCACGCAGGATGACGCCCATATTTTCTGCACGCCCGATCAGATTGAGTCGGAGATTCAGGACTGCGTGGAGTTCGCCTGGGAAGTCTTGCGCGTTTTCGGCTTCGACGACTATGTGGTCGAACTCTCGGCGCGGGATCCTTCGCGCCCCGGCGATTACGCTGGCACGGTCGAGGAATGGGAACGCGCCGAGGACGCGTTGATTTCTACGCTCAAGCGGATGAACGTCCCCCACCGATACATGCCCGGTGAGGCGGTCTTCTACGGCCCGAAAATCGATGTGAAGCTAGTCGACGCGATCGGCCGCCCGTGGCAGCTCACCACCGTGCAGTTCGATTTCAACCTGCCGCGCCGCTTTCAACTTGAATACGTCGGCGAGGACGGTTCGCGCCATCAACCGTTGATGGTGCATCGTGCCCTGTGGGGCTCGATCGAACGCTTTTTCGGCGTGCTGATCGAACATTATGCGGGCGCTTTTCCCATTTGGCTTGCGCCGGTGCAGGCATCGGTGCTGCCAGTCAGCGGAAAATTCGAGGAGTACGCGAAGAAGGTAACACGGCAACTGAAGGAAGCCGGTTTTCGCATCCATCTCGACGACCGCAACGAAAAACTGCAAGCGAAAATCCGCGACGCACAACTTGAAAAAATCCCCTACATGTTGATTCTGGGCGGCAAGGAAGCCGAAGCCGGAACGGTTTCTGTGCGCCACCGCTCCAGGGGCGATCTCGGGCCGCGCCCGCTCGAACAGTTTGTCACCGACCTTCGACACGAGGTAGACTCCCGCGCGCGGCCGTAGCCACCGTCGGATGACAAAACTGCCCTTACGAATGCTTGCGATACTCTCGCTGGGGCTGGCTGCGCTGGGCCACGTCTCCGGCCAAAATCAGCCTGACCGCGGATGGACCAACAAGCACTTTCTCACCGCGTTCGAGGACTTTTTCCCCATCCGGAGCGGCGAGGGCGACTTCCTTGCGGTTCGCGCACACCAGAACGGCAGCAATGAAGCCTTGGAATTTTCGTTTATCATCGAGAATACGCAGGACCCTCACGCGATTGGCGGCATTATCCGCGAAGCGCAGGGCGCGTCACTCTATCAGCAGCTCCAGACACTCCACCGACAGAACCCCTCTCAGCCCTATACGGATTTGAAGCCGGAACTGAAAATCCAGACCTGGAATCTCACCGTAGCCGAGTGCCCCGCCGTGCTAGCCCAGTTCACGGCGTTTCAGAACATCCAGTTTGTGCGGCCGCGCGATGACGACGAGGTTGGGGAAAATCCCATCCTGTACGAGATCAATGAAACCGTCGGGGGCGGTAGCTCGCAGGTGATCGAGTTCATCGCCTCGCGCGCCATTCCGCGCTGGGCCAACCAAACGCGCAAGGCCTTGCTCGCCTGCGCTTCCTCCAAAGGCGACAGCACCAAGACCGACAAGAATGACGACTGATTCGATTGTTGCGAGCGGCCCGCGCCGCCGTGCTATACTTTTTGCCCTGTCTCCGCGCAAGGGTTGGGTAGCGCGCGGGGGGCGGGCCGTCGGGCGGGCGCAGCCAGCGTAGCGCGTCCGGGAGGTGGGTTTATCGCAGATCGGGGTGGCAGTGGCGGTCTTCGGGTCAACGAGCGCATCCGCGCCCGGGAAGTGCGTGTAATCGATGACGCGGGGAATCAGCTCGGCGTGATGTCGCTGTTCGATGCCATGAAGGCCGCGCGGGATGCGGGTCTGGATGTAGTCGAAATCTCGCCCAATGCCGTTCCGCCCGTCTGCAAGCTCGTGGACTATGGCAAGTTTCTCTATGAGCAGAACAAGAAGGCCCACGAACAGAAGAAGCACCAGAAAAGTTCGCATATCAAGGAAGTGAAATTCCGGCCGGCCACCGCCGAGCACGATTACCAGGTTCGCAAAAACCAGATCATCAGGTTTCTGGGCGAAGGCTACAAAGTAAAGGCGATGATTTTTCATCGCGGACGCGAGATGGCGCATCAAGACGTGGGACGCGCCAAAATGGACCGGCTGCTGAAGGATATCTTGGATTACGCGCAGGTGGAATTCGGGCCGCGGATGGAGGCAAATATCCTGCTCGCGCTGCTCGCACCCAAGAAAGGGGCGCCTGCGCGAGTCGCACCATCGGCGCAGGACAACTAGAAAAAGCCGCCTCAAATGAGGAGATCGTGAAGAAGAACACAAAAATGAAGGCGAAAACGCACCGGGGCGCTGCCAAGCGCTTCAAGATTACGTCCACCGGACGCGTGATGCGCTGGCGCTCCGGCAAACGTCATCTGCTTGGCACCAAGAAGCCACGGCGCATGCGGAATCTGTTGAACAAAGTAGAAGTCAGTCCAGCGGACGCACCCAACGTGCGTCTCGCCCTGCCCTACGGTATCCAGTAGGGAGGTTCGATTTCTTAGAGCCAGGCAGAGCACATCCCGCCCGCGGCGGGCCTGCCGGCGTTGCCCCGTAGTACGGAGCGGGCTCTTTTCTCCCGATCGACTCGAAATGGGGCGAATCGGGAGTTCAACGAACGCGCCGCGGAGAAAATTCCACGCGTGCCGGTCCTCAACGAGGGCGGCAGGCGCCTGATGAATCTCTCCGCGTAACCGAACGTCTTGACATCATAGGAGAGGGAAAGCATGGCTCGAGTCAAACGAGGGACGAAGCGCCGCGCCCGGCGCAAAAAGCTGCTGAAACACGCGAAGGGGTTTTTCCTCACAAAAGGAAAGCTCTACCGCTCGGCCCGAGAGGCGGTAAACCGTTCCTTGCGATATTCTTATCGCGATCGCCGCGCGCGCAAGCGCGATTTTCGCACGCTGTGGATCCAACGCATCGGCGCCGCGGCGCGAGCGAACGGCACGACCTACAGCCAGCTGATCTACGGTCTCAAGCGAGGGGGGATTGCGATCGACCGGAAGATCCTGGCGGACATGGCCGTGCGAGACGCCGAGGGCTTTGCGGCGCTCGTCACCGCGGTCAAGCCGCACCTGAAGTCGGCCGCGCCGCCCGAGACCGCCGCCTGACGATTGGTATTCCCCGTGTAAGATGTGGCGCCGGGCCTAGAGGTCGCTCGCCTCGGCGGGGCGAATCCGAGTTTCGTTCCGAGCGAACGTGTCAGTCATGACCACCGACCCCAACATACCGAAAATCTTACCGCTCGACACGGACAACCCCGACGCCATCAGACGGAGATTTGTTGAGCTGCGCCAAAGATTCGATGAGCTGGTGGTGACCCAAACCGCCGACTCGGAAGCTTGGAAGACGCTCGCAGTTGCATGGACTGGGCGCAAGGCTGGCGTACTGTCGCTGATTGGCGAAATCTGGCTCAAACCTGCGCCAAAAGAATTAAAACCGATTGTCGGAGGAGAGCTAAACCAGCTGAAGGCACACATCGAGGCGGCGCTTGCAGAAAAGCAGAAGGAGGTAGCAGCCGCGGAGGAGACTGCCAGAGCGGCGCGCGATCGAATTGACCTGTCGCTTCCTGGGGTCGAGCATTCGATCGGAACGCGCCACCTGATCCAGCAGACATTCGATGAACTGATCAGGATTTTCCTCTCGATCGGCTTTAGTGTGGTCGAAGGACCGGAAATCGAGACCCCTTACTACAACTTCGAGGCGCTCAACATTCCCGAACATCATCCCGCACGCGATAATATGGACACCTTCTACATCGCAGGTTCCGCGAGGCGCCACTTGCTGCGCACGCATACGTCTCCCATGCAGATTCGTACGATGGAGAAGCAAGCGCCACCCGTGCGCATCGTCGTGCCCGGAAAAGTCTATCGACGCGACAATCCCGACGCGACCCACGGCTATATGTTTCACCAGATCGAAGGACTTGCCGTCGATACCGACATCACGTTCTGCGATTTTAAAGGTACGGTTGAGTACTTCGTGCGCGACTTTCTCGGACAGAAAGTCAAAACGCGACTGCGGCCTAGCTATTTTCCCTTCACCGAGCCGTCGGCGGAGGTCGACGCCAGCTGCCATGTCTGTGGGGGAAGCGGGTGCCGCGTATGTAAGTTTTCAGGCTGGATCGAGCTATTCGGAGCCGGGATGGTTGATCCAGCCGTGTACGGCTTCGTGAATTACGATCCAGAGAAACTTTCGGGATTCGCTTTCGGCATCGGCGTGGATCGGTTCGCCATGATGAAGCACGGCGTGGAACTGCCGGTACTTTTTCAGAATGACGTCCGCTTCCTGAAACAATTTCCGTAGAGCCGTGGCGTTCGACTCCTCTGGGCCATTGGAACCGCGATGAGGATTGTTTACAACTGGCTAAAGGAATTCGTGGACGTAAAGGAACAAGCGGCGGAACTGCGCTCGCGACTGTCGCTTGCGGGCATTGCGATCGACGCAGTGGAAGATTCCGAAGTGGGTCCCGTGCTCGACGCGGAGATTACGGCGAACCGTCCCGATTGCCTTGGCCACTACGGTATTGCGCGCGAAGTCGCGGCGATCTACCGCCTGGGGGTGAAACCGCTTCAGCCGAAGTTGAGGGAAGTGGCCGATTCGGTTTCCGACGCGACGCGTGTCGAAATCGAGGCTCCCGAGCTGTGCGCGCGCTATACGGCGCGTGTCCTGCGCGGCGTGAAGGTTCAGCCCTCACCCAACTGGCTGCGCCAGCGTCTGGAAGCCATCGGACAAAATTCGATCAACAACGTGGTGGATGTCACAAACTACGTGATGTTCGAGCTCGGGCAGCCGCTGCATGCGTTTGATCTCGATACGCTCGCGGAAAAGCGCATTGTCGTGCGGCGTGCACGCCCGGGCGAGAAAATTCGCACCCTCGACGGCGCCGAACGCACTCTTGCGAAGGAAATGTGCGTGATTGCGGACGCGGTGCGCGCCGTGGCGATTGGCGGAGTGATGGGTGGTGCGGATAGCGAAATCGGCTTCGCGAGCAAGAATCTTCTGATCGAGTCGGCATGGTTTGATCCGATTTCGGTTCGGAATACATCGAAAGCGCTGGGCTTGCGCACCGAAGCGTCGTACCGCTTCGAGCGCGGCTTAGATCCGGAAATGGCGGAGCTCGCTTCGCGGCGTGCGGCAGAGCTCGTCGAGCAACTGGCCGGGGGCGAAATTCTGGCGGGCGTTGTGGATCGGTATCCGCGTCGGGAATCACCGCTTACGATCGAGCTTTCTCGTAAGGAGCTCGTGCGGGTGATGGGCGAAGACGTCCCCGACCGCGATATCGAAGAGATTCTCGGCGCGCTCGGATTTCGCCCCGCTCGCAAAGACCAAAATCGCGGAAGTTCCGGATCGATTCTGGCCGTTTGGGAGTGCCGGCAGCCGTCCTGGCGTAGGGATGTGACCCGGGAAATCGATCTGATTGAGGAAGTGGCGCGGCACTACGGGTACGACAAGTTCTCGCCGCGGCTGCCGTCTGCCCGACAACCCGCCCGCAGGCAGCCGCACGCCGGCGCGCTGGACCGTGTGCGTGAGCGGTTGATGGCGCTCGGCTACCAGCAGATTGTGGCGATTCCGCTGGTCGATCGGCGTCGTGACGAAATCTTTCGCCCCCAGGGCATGACACCCGCAGTGATCGAAAACCCTCTGGCAGAGGATGCGTCGGTGATGCGATCAAACGGAACCGTCAGCATGGTCGCTGCACTCGAGTGGAACTTGAACCACGGGCAGCACAACCTGCGGCTGTTTGAAATCGGCAAGACTTACGAACTCCGCAAGGGGGAACCGGCCGAGACGGTGGTGCTGACGCTCGGTGCAACGGGCCTGGCACGTGAAAAAACGATTTACGAGGCGGCCCGCGAATTTAGCTTTGCCGACTTGAAAGGTGATCTCGATAGCATTGGCCACCTCGCGAGTGGCAATTGGTGCTGGAACCCCATCACGGAGGTGTGGCTCGACCCGGCGCGGGCGGGACAGATCAGCGAGCCAGCCTCATCTTTGCCCATCGGCATCGCAGGGCTGCTCGCACGGAAGGTTGCCGATCAACTAAAACTGCGCCAGGAGATTTTTATTGCTGAACTCAGGCTCGAACCCTTGCTCGAGGGCATCGAGAGAGCGGAGGCGTCGCGGCGGTTTGAGTCCTTACCACGCTTTCCCGCAGTCGAGCGAGATTTTTCGCTGGTGCTGCGACACGGCGTGGCCTTCGCCGAAGTAGCTGACGCCATCCGAGGGTTGGCGATTCCGGAAGTGCGGCGCGTAGAGGCCGCGGACCTGTTTCGGGGCGGGCAAGTCCCCGCTGGGAAATTCTCGCTGATGATCCGCGTGACGCTCCAGAAAGCAGAGGCTACGCTGACCGACGCCGAGATCGCTGATGCTTGCTCGCGTATCGTCGCGGCGCTCGAGCGCCAGCTCGGCGCGACACTGCGGGCCTCCTAGACCACCTTCCGGGTCGGGAACGATTCCTTCTCGGCCAAGACAGTTGCGCCGCCACGTGCAATGGCCCACAATGGCGCGGTTCAGCCCCACAAAGCAGGAGCACCCACGTGAAAGTTGAAATCTACGATCAAAGCTATAACGTCAGCGCAGGCGACAGCGAAGCATACGTGCGAGAACTGGCAGCGTATGTGGACAGCAAGATGCGTGAGGTTGCCGAGGCGACTCGAACGGTCGATTCGCTGAAGGTCGCAGTACTCGCGGCACTGAACATCGCCGACGAATTCTTTACTCTTCGCTCCCACCAGGAGAAAATCGAAGGACCGCTGCGCGAGCGCGTGAAAAAGTGTGTGGCACTGGTCGAGCGTGCCCTGGAACATTCCAACTAAAAGCGCCGGAATCGAGCGTGCTCCGCGTGGGTGCCCGAGTCGGGTTGCCTTTCGAGCAAGCACGCGGGGCACCTCCTGTTGGACCCCCTGGGCATCTGCTATATGATCACAAAGCCGAAAGAGCTGCCCCGGCGGGGAATGAGCAAGCCCAATCCATCTCGGCATCAGCTACCGGTGACGCTGCTGGCGGTGCTGCTGGTGTGCTCGACGATTGGCACGGCCTGCCACCATCATACTGGCTCGTCTGATTCGAACTGCTCGATCTGCCATTTGGGCCATCAGCCGATGGATCGGCCCTTGAACGGGAGTCACCGACCGGCCCTCGTTCGGCTCGCGCCGACTTCTGAAGCTCGAGAGATTCAGCTGGGGTCGAGCCCCGTCTTTCGCCGCGTTCCCGCGCGCGCCCCTCCCACCGCGTAAGATCCGCTCGTCTGCACCGCTGCGGTGGGCCGATCCACATCCCAACTTGCGAACTGAGGTGTCGACACCTATGCGCCTACAAGCCCTTTGCCTTCTACTCTCCATAGTAGTGGTATCGGTCGGCCTGACGGCCCCCCCGCCTGTCTTCGCACAAGCTTCGTCCACGCAAGGACCGGTGAAGATCACGCTGGACGACGCGATTCAGATGGCGCTCGCGCACAACCACACCCTGCTCGCGGCGCGAACGACGATCCAGCAAAGTGAGGCGGAGGAAACGACAGCGAACCTGCGCCCTAATCCCGTCCTTATCGGCGACGCGCAATTCCTCCCCGTTTTTAACTGGGATCAATTCACCTCGGACTATATCAGCAGCACCGCGCAGTTCGACCTGGGCGTCAGTTATTTGTTCGAGCGCGGCAAGAAGCGCCAGCACCGGCTGCAGGCCGCCAAGGACCAGACCGCCGTGACCCGTTCCACCGTTGCCGACAACGAGCGCACGCTCACCTTCCAGGTGGCCGGTTTGTTCATCAGCGTGCAGCTGGCCGAATCCACGCTCGACCTCGCACGACAGGATCTCAAGAGCTTTCAAGATACGGTCAGCATCAATCAGGAACGCTACAGAGCGGGTGATATCAGCAAAGACGATTTCCTGAAGATCGAACTGCAACTCCTTCAGTTTCAGATGGACGAGACGCAGGCGCGTCTGGCCAGAGTGCAGGCCTTGTCGGATTTAAGGCAGTTGCTGGGCTATGACTCGGTGCCAGCCGACTACGACGTAGCGGGCGATCTCGATTATCAACCCTTGCACGCAAGTCTCGAAGACCTGCAGACAAAGGCCCTGGCCTCACGGCCCGATCTCCACGCGGCCCAGCAGGGCGTCACCGCGGCCACGAGCCAGTACCAACTGCAGAAAGCGATCGGCAAGGTGGATGTCACCGGGCAGATCAACTACACCCACATCAACGATCTGAGCACGGCCTCGCTGTTCGGCAATTTCCAGATTCCGATTTTTAACCGCAACCAAGGGGAAATCGCGCGCGCGCGCTTTGCGATCACGCAGGCGCAGGAACAGGAAAAAGCGACGAGTAATCAGGTGATGACCGACGTGCGCGACGCGTATCAGGGGCTGGAGAGCAACGACGAGGTGATTCGACTCTACCGCTCCGGCTACCTTGATCAGGCGCAGGAGGATCGCGACATTAGCCAATACGCCTATCAGCGCGGTGCGGCAAGCCTGCTCGATTTTCTGGACGCGGAGCGCAGCTACCGAGCCGCTCAACTCGGCTACCGACAGGCGTTGGCATCGTACACGACGGTGCTGGAGCAGCTTCGGGAAGCCGTGGGCACAAGGAATCTGCCATGAGCAGATCACCCAAACTCCCCCGGCGAAACGTTCGAGTCGTCGCCGGCCCGCTCGTCGCGCTTCTGCTGGCAGGATGCGGCTCTAACCGACGCGCCAGCGAGATGACATCGTTCTCCTCCAAGCAATCGAAATCCTCCACGCCCGAGCTCTTTATTATCCCCCCCGATCAGATGTCGCATGTCCAGGTGGTCACCGTTCAGCCCCAAAAACTGACGCGCACGCTCCGGTTGACCGGCGCGGTGGCCTACAACGCGTTCAAGACCACGCCGGTGATCACGCAAGTGGGTGGGCCGGTAAGCCAGATTCTCGTCATACCCGGCCAGAGGGTCCAGGAGGGCCAACCGATGCTCGAAGTGAGGAGCCCGGATTACTCGCAACTTCTCGACAGCTATCTGAAGGCCCGCGATATCTTCCGGGTTGCTGACAAGAACTACGAGCGCGCGAAAGACCTCTACCAACACAACGCGATTGCCGAGCGCGACCTGCTTCAAGCCGAATCCGATCGCATCCAGGCACAGGCGGACCTAAATGCTGCCGAACAGGCCATGAAGATTCTCGGCATCAAGAATCCGGAAGATTTGGTGAAGGCACCCTTGTCGGCTGAAATTCCCTTGATTGCACCGATTGGCGGAGAAGTGGTCGAGCGGCTGGTCTCGCCCGGCCAAGTGCTGCAGGCAGGCCAGACGCAGGCATTCACGATTTCCGATATGAGCACCGTCTGGGTGCTTGCCAACATTTATCAGGACGATCTGTCGAGCGTGCACGTGGGCGATCCCGTGGTCGTAGAAACCTCTGCTTATCCCGAGAGCTTTCACGGCACCATTTCCTACATTTCAGATGCACTCGATCCGAACACGCGGACGCTGCAGGCCCGTATCGTGGTCGACAACCCCGGCGAAAAATTGAAGAAAGACATGTACGGCACGATCACGGTGATGGCCGGCACGATCGCCAACGCGATTGTCGTGCCCGATGCGTCAGTGCTTCGCGATGACGAAAATCAGCCGTTCGTCTATGTCGCAACCGGTGCCAACCAGTTCGGCCGACGACAAGTAACGATCGGGCAGAGCCAGAACGGCAACACGCAGATTTTGACCGGACTCGCCCAAGGAGATCGGGTTGTGGGCGATGGCAGTCTGTTCTTGCAGTTCGCCAATTCGCTCCAACACTAAGGCGGCGCACAGCGAATGATTCATCGTGTTGTTCAATCTGCGCTCCAGCAGCGGTTCTTGATCCTGATGTTGACCCTGTTCGTCGCTGTGGGTGGAGCGATTTCCTTCCAACACATGCCCGTCGATGCCTATCCCGATCTCTCGCCGCCCATGGTGGAAATCATCACGCAGTGGCCAGGTCACGCCGCGGAAGAAATCGAGCGCTTGGTCACGCTGCCAACAGAAGTCGAAATGAACGGCGTGCCGAGAATGTCGGTGCAGCGGTCGATTTCTCTCTACGGACTGTCCGATGTAATCCTTACCTTCAACGAAGAGACCGATGACTTCTTCGCGCGCAATGTGGTGTTTCAGCGGCTCAGCGAGGTGACCTACCCGTCCGGCGTCACGCCCACGCTCGCTCCGCTTTCGAGTCCTTCCGGACTCGTCTATCGCTATGTTCTCGAAAGCCCCGATCGCGCGCCCCAGGAACTAAAAACCTACGAAGACTGGGTGATTGAACGCGCGTACAAGGCGGTGCCGGGTGTCGCGGATGACTCGGGATTCGGAGGAACGGTGATGCAGTACCAGGTGCTGCTCGATCCCGCCCGGCTCTATGGCTATCACGTCACCATCCCCCAGGTGATTCAGCAGCTTTCGGTCAACAATGCCAACGCCGGGGGCGGCTTCTATTCGCAGGGCGGACAATTTTATTACGTGCGCGGAATCGGCCTACTGCGTGACACGGCCGATATCGGCAACGTGATCGTCGGTTCGCAGAACGGCGTCCCTGTGCGCATTCGCGACATCGGTGAAGTCGTCATCGGTCATGCGCCGCGGCTCGGCGAATTCGGCTTCAACAACACGGACGATGCCGTCGAGGGCGTAATCTTGATGCTTCGCGGCGAGCAAACGCAAAATGTTCTCAAGGGCGTTGAGAACAAAACGAGGCAACTGAACGAGCGCGTGCTGCCGCCGGACATCAAGGTGGTTCCTTATTACGACCGCAGCGACTTGGTGCGGCTCACCACCGACACGGTCGAAAGCAATCTGCTGCGCGGCATGGTGCTTGTCCTCGTTGTGCTGCTTTTCTTCCTGGTGAGCCTCCGCGCCGCTCTAATTGTGGCGCTGACGATTCCGCTCGCGCTGCTGTTCTCGTTCATCTTTCTGCACGCCAAAGGCGTGGCTGCGAACCTGCTTTCCATCGGGGCCATCGATTTCGGGATCATCATCGACGGCACCCTCGTGATGGTCGAAAATGTGTTCCGGGAGCTGGGCTTGCGCGAAGGACAGACCTACGACCTAAGCGAAGTGATCCTCGCGGCAGCCAAGGATGTAGACCGGCCGATTTTCTATTCTGTCGCTGTGATCATCGCTGGCTACATTCCGATTTACGCGCTCGCCGGGCCCTCGGGAAAATTGTTTCGCCCGATGGCCGACACGATGGCCATCGCGCTGGTCGGGGCGCTTCTGCTGACGCTTACGCTGGTGCCCGTGCTCTGCTCCTACTGGTTCAAGGGGGGAGTACACGAAGTGGTGAACAAGCCATTCGAGTGGGTCCGTCGAAAATATGCCGCGGGTCTGGACCGCTGCCTCGCGCGCCCCAAGACGACCTTGTTCGCGGCGGTCGGGATCTTCGGTCTGACGCTGCTGCTCATCCCTCTTATCGGCGGCGAGTTCATGCCGCATCTTGACGAAGGCGCGCTGTGGATCCGCGCGACCATGCCCTACACGATTTCCTACGAGGAAGCAGCTAAGTTCAGCCCCCAGGTCCGCCACATTCTCATGGGATATCCGATGGTCACCGACGTCGGCTCGGAACTCGGGCGGCCGGATGACGGTACTGATCCGACCGGCTTTTTCAACGATGAGTTTTACGTTGGCCTCAAGCCGTATAACGACTCCTCTTGGCAGAAGACCGCGATTCACAACAAAGAGCAACTGACCGCAGAGTTTCAGAAGAGGCTCGCGGCATTTCCCGGTGTGATTTTCAATTACACGCAGCCGGCCGAGGACGCCGTCGATGAGGCGCTCACGGGACTGAAAAGCGCGCTCGCCGTGAAGGTGTACGGAG
>CAYOXF010000053.1:0-21200 GCA_964407845.1 uncultured Acidobacteriaceae bacterium
GCAGGGAATTACGGCCTTGCAGATGGACATCAAGGTCTCGGGCGTGAGCATTTCCATGATGCGTGAGGCTCTGGCTCAGGCACGCAAAGCGCGAATGGAGATTCTGGATATCATGGACCAGACGATCTCGACGGCACGGCCGGAGATTTCGACGTTCGCGCCGCACCTTCACGTGCTAACGATTCCGACCGACAAGATTCGCGCTTTGATTGGGCCCGGCGGCAAGAAAATTCGTTCGATCGTCGAGGCCACGGGCGTAAAGATCGATGTCATGGACGACGGCAAGGTTCACGTGTTCGCGAACAACGGGAAAGCAGCCGAGGATGCGCTGAAAATGATTCGCGACGTGACGGCCACGGCGGAGATTGGCAAGACCTACCTGGGAACGGTCGTGCGCATCGCGGAATTCGGAGCATTCGTCGAGATTTTTCCTGGCACGGACGGGCTGCTACACATCAGCGAGATCGCGGAGCAGCGGATTCGCTCGGTTCGCGATGCTTTAAAGGAAGGCGATCAGGTTCTCGTGAAGGTGCTCGCGATCGAGGGAAACAAAATCCGTCTCAGTCGCAAGGCCGTCCTTCGTGATCAGAGGGAAAAGCAGCAGAAGAGCGAGGCCGCGATCTAACGCCCCTGACAGCTGTGCCGGCTGCCCGCACCGGATCGAGCCCAACTGATCGGCGATATTGCTCGCCTACTCATCCCGGCCGGTGACTCGCTGGATGCGAGCTCCGATGGCACTCAGCTTTCGTTCAATTTGTTCGTAGCCTCGGTCAATGTGGTAAACACGGTCGATCCACGTTGTGTTGTTGGCAACCAGCGCAGCCAGAACGAGTCCCGCGCTCGCTCGCAGGTCGGATGCTGTGACAGGGGCGCCGCTTAGCGGCGTAGGGCCGTGCACGACCGCGAGATTGCCTTCGATGGCAATGTTGGCGCCCATGCGCATCATTTCGCTGGCGTGCAAGAAACGATTTTCGAATATCGTTTCACGGATTTGCGAAACGCCACTGGCCTGAGTCGCCAGAGCCATGAACTGTGCCTGCATGTCTGTGGCGAAGCCGGGATATTCCTCCGTGGTGATGTTCGCGGCTCGAAGCTTTTGCGCGGCACGAACACGCATCAGGCAACCGCCCTCGCATCGGATCTCCACGCCGCATTCCCTGAGTTTGTCGATCAGCGCGCCCAGGTGTCTCGGCTCGCAGTTCGTGAGCAGTAGTTCGCCTCCCGTGATGGCCCCGGCAACCAGAAACGTGCCAGCCTCGATGCGGTCGGGAATAATTGTGTGCGCGGCGCCGTGGAGCGTGTCGACTCCTTCCACACGGATGGTGGGAGTTCCGGCGCCTTCAATCTTTGCACCCATTTTGACCAGCAGCGCGGCGAGGTCAGCGACTTCCGGTTCGAGTGCGCAGTTTTCAAGTACGGTTTCGCCTTCAGCCAGCACGGCTGCAGTGAGAATGTTCTCTGTTCCTGTGACCGTGATCTTGGGGAAGTGAAACGTGGCGCCACGGAGGCGCTTTGCGCGCGCCTCGACATAGCCATGATCGACTGAAATCGTCGCGCCCAGTTTTTCGAGCGCCTGAATGTGCAGGTCGATGGGACGGGCTCCGATCGCGCAGCCACCGGGAAGGGAAACGCGCGCGTAGCCAAATCGCGCAAGCAAGGGGCCGAGGGTCAGCACAGTGGCGCGCATCGTTCTTACGAGTTCGTAGGGCGCTTCCCTGTGGGAGACCTTTTCGGCTTGAATGATGAGTTCGCTCGGCGGAATGTCAGGACTTTCTACGCGACAGCGCATATGAGCGAGCAGCTTGGCCATCGTGATGATGTCGCGCACGCGCGGAATGCTTTCCAGGCGCACGGGTTCGGGCGTAAGCAGTGCTGCCGCCATCGCCGGGAGGGCCGCGTTCTTCGCACCGCTGATTCGAACCGTCCCCTCGAGCCGGCGGCCGCCTTCGATCTTGAACTTGTCCATTCGTGTCCTCGGCGACCTCGACCCTGCGACGCCGTTATCCTTTCATAGCGGCTTCCAGCGCCCGGCGCACGTTTCCGTTGTTTTTGGTAAGCCATCGTCTGGCGTTGCGCGGAGTTGTCCCCGTCTTGAGCATGAGGAGAGCCGCTGGTAGATTGTGGCCCGATTGACGCAGAGCGTGTTTGGCGGCACGCGGGCTGGCGCCCGTGGCTTGTTCGAGAATCCGCACGCCGCGTTGCCGCAACTTCCGATTTGTGAGAGCTACGTAAACCATCCAGTTGTCGTAAACTCTGCCAAGACGCACCATCGCCGCGGTAGAGAGCAGATTCAGGACCAATTTCTGCGCGGTACCGGCCTTAAGGCGCGTCGAGCCCACGATTGCCTCGGGCCCGGTAGGGACCGCGATGGCGATGTCTGCGCGGTGCGTCAGCGGAGAGCTCCGGTTTGATGTAACGCCGATTGTGATGGCACCCACGCGCTGCGCGAAATCGAGCGCGCCCAGGACATACGGCGTCGCGCCGCTTGCAGAAAGTCCCACAACGACGTCTTCGCGTGAGGTGCCGGCCCTTCGAAGGTCGCGCGCGCCATAAGAAGCCGAATCCTCCGCGCCTTCGACGGCATGGCAGAAAGCTCTTGCGCCTCCGGCGATGACGGCCCGCACCCGGCGGGGCAGAGTTCCGAATGTGGGCGGGCATTCGGCAGCGTCCAGCACAGCCATACGGCCACTGGTGCCGGCTCCGACATAGTAAAGGTTTCGGCCGCGCCTGAGGGATTTGGCGATAATTTCGACGGCTCGAGCGATCTGAGGCAGCTCGCGGCGAACGGCAGCAGCCACCCGTGCGTCCTCACGATTTAAGGCGCGCAAGATTCCGAGCGTGGACTTTAGATCCAGCCCGTGCGAACGCACATTTCGCTGCTCGGTACTAGCCAGTTTCAATGTCTGGTCTGCCCCTAATCTGATTATAGAGTCGGTCGACGCCGGATGGGGCCTATTGAGGAGCATCGGAATTGCCGATGGGGTTACCGGGCGGCTGTTTGGCTGGTCACCAGCCCCAAGGCCTCGAAGATGGCGTCATGCAGAGCAGGTCGAACCTGCCGAATCTCTTCGTTGGCCCGGGTAGGATGGACACGGTTGGTAAGCAGGATAACGAAAAGCTGGCGTTCGGGGTCAATCCACAAAGACGTGCCCGTGAAGCCGGTATGGCCAAAGCTCTTCGCGGAAAAATAGTGGCCCGAGGAGGAAGGCTCTGACGGTACGTCCCAGCCCAACGTACGCGCGGAATCGCCGACGACCACGCGCGTCGTGAACTGCTGAACGATGGCGCGAGATAGCAGCCGGTCGTGGCCATAGATACCCCCGTTGAGAATCATCTGAGCAAAGGCCGCAAGATCCGGAGCCGTGGAAAACAAGCCAGCGTGGCCGGCCACGCCGCCCATGGCCCAAGCGTTTTCGTCATGAACCTCGCCCCAAACGAGTCGCTTCCGATAGGTCGCATCCTGCTCGGTCGGGGCGATGTCTTCGCGCAGTCGACGGGGTGGATTAAACAGCGAGCGACTCATTCCGAGCGTCGAGAAGATCCCTTGTTTGGCGAGGGCGTCCAGCGACTCGCCCGTAAGCCGTTCGATGATTTCGCCTAGAAGAATGAACCCCAGATCGGAGTATTGAATCTGTGTGCCGGGGGCCGAGACTAGGGGCTCGGCGACGACACGCGTCCAAATCGCGTCGTGGCCTTTGACTTCCTTGTAAAAGTCACGATGATCGGGGAGGCCCGAGTCGTGCAGCAGCAGCATGCGAACGGTCACCCGGGCGCGCCAATCCGGATGGGGGTCGGATTTCGAAGCCAGAGCAAATTCGGGCAGATACCGTTCGACGGGCAAGTCCAGATTGAGCATCCCTTGTTGCACAAGCAACATGGCGAGAGTGGTTGTTACGACAGGCTTGGTGAGCGAGGCCACGTCGTACATCGAGTCTTCGTCGACGTCATAGGCTTCGCCTTCGCGTTCGAGCTGACCAAAGGGATGTAGCGCCAACTGGTTGTTCCAGCCGACGGCCAGAACACCGCCGGGGAAGGCGCCGGCGACAACGGATCGATCGAGCAATTTGTAGACGGGCTTTAAGCGATCGGACAGGGCCGGAGGCATGGGCTGAAGGGTCATTGGATTTTCCGGGATGCGCAAGCCATCTCCGCGTCGAGCAACGCCGGGAACACTGACGGGAATCTTGCCGCCGATGGCCGTCTGTCCAAACAGCGCACGCGCCACCGCGCGCTGCGAGACGTCATTCGAGGAAAACTCTGCGATCCACGTATCCGCTTTTGGGAAACGCTCGATCAAATAGGGGCTTCCGAAGGAAGCGACGATCGTCGGCTTCCCGGCCTCGATGAGTCGATCGACAAAGGCGCGCTCGTCGTCAGGGAAGCCAATGTCCCCTTTGCGATCAGCGACCCGAACGAACAGGGCGGCCACTGCAACATCGTAGGCTTCCGGAGGAGGCAACTTCAGTGCAGCGACTGGCAGGTATTGTGTGTCCGCGCGCAGGGCGGTGAGCGTGTCGACGCGTGGGCGCATCTCCGGCTCCAAGGTTTCGCCCGGATTTGAATCGGGATCGGAGGACAGAGAGACCAGCAACACCCGAAGGGGACGCGTCCCATCCAGCGGCAGCAGGTGTGCTCGGTCGCGCAGCAGAGTCACTCCTCGGTCGGCGATCGTCTGTGCCTGCGCCTCATATTCGGGAAGAGCGAATCGCTCATTGAGGCGACCGACATCGACGAAACGATTTCGATCGAGGCCCAGCCTGGCCTTAGCGGCCAGAATCCTTCGCACGGACGCGTCGATTCGTTTTTCGGCAATCCGGCCCGAGCGGACCGCGTTGTCCAGAGCAGCCAGTGCGGCATCTGGAGCAGGTGACATCAGTAGTACATCGGCCCCGGCTTCAACGGAGCGAACCGCGGCTTCGCCCGGCGTGTAGAGCGACGTGACGCCCCCCATATCGAGGGCATCGGTGATGACGAGGCCGCGAAAATGCATCTCCTCGCGCAATAGATCGGTGAGAATGTTTTGGGAGAGGGTGGCAGGAACCTGCAGATTCGGTTCCAAGGCGGGCACCGAAAGATGGCCCGGCATGACCGAACTGGCCCGAGCTTCGATGGCAGCGCGGAATGGAACGAGCTCGGTGGCCTCGAGTTCCTTCCGGGTACCGGGAACTACGCCGAGCGATAAATGGGAATCGACGCTGACATCGCCGTGACCGGGAAAGTGCTTGGCGGTGGCGAGTGCGCCGTTTTCTTCGACGCCTCGCACGAACTCACGGACGTACGCGGCAACTTCTTCGGGATCCTCACCGAAGGAGCGAACATTGATGATGGGGTTATCGGGATTGTTGTTCACGTCGGCATCCGGTGCGAAGATCCATTGAACGCCGGCAGCCCGCGCCTCGAGCGCCGTGTATTTGCCGGCGATGTACGCAAGTTTCGGATCACCTGTGGCGCCAATGGCCATGGCGGAAGGGAACGATGTGCCTTCGTCCAGCCTCATTCCCGTACCGGATTCAAAGTCCGCGCCGACGACGAGCGGAATCTTGGCCTGCCGCTGCAGTTCGTTTACTAGGACCGCTGTCGGGTACACCTGACTGCGCTCGATTCCGAGCGGACCGCGATCGGTGACGATGATGAGCCCGCCGACATGGTTCTGTTCTACCTCGTGCAGGATCTCTTTGTACTCGGGGCCGTTGGCGGGTTCGAATACGCCGAAATACGGCACCATGAGCATCTGCCCGAGTTTTTCGCGCAGGGTCATTTTCTTGAGGGTCTGCTCAACCCATTGGGCCGAGTCAGCGGCCGACCGTCCTGAGCGAGAATCTTTTTGGGCGCGAACTAGACGGGTCATGGGAGAGAATGTTACAGGAAGGATGAGCGCCAGCGCGAAAAGCCCGTACCTACGCACAATTTCCGCCTCCGGTCTTCGTCGTTGACGTCTGGATCCTGCAGCTGTATATAGCACGCGATTTCATGGGGCACAATCGAGCGTCTTTCCGCATGTTTCGTTATCGTTCTCAGCTGGTTCTCTCGCTATGGGTCGGGTTCACGGTCTTACCACACGAATCCGTAGCTCGAAGCGGGGAGCGGCCTCGGTCGTTTCAAACGCTCCCCTCGCGTAGGGTCTTCGTCGGTGTGGATGTGCTCGAAGAGCAGGCCTTTCACCTTCTGCGTGGCAAGCGCATCGGATTGATCACCAACCAGACGGGGGTTGACTTTGAAGGGAGGCGAACCATTGACGTCCTGGCCAGTGCTCAGGACGTGAAGCTGGTGGCGCTTTTCAGCCCCGAACATGGCATTGCAGGAAAGTCTCAGGACGCCACGATCGCTGACTCAACCGACAAGACTACCGCCCTGCCGATTTACAGCCTCTACGGCAACACGCGCCGCCCGACCACCGAGATGTTGAAAGGCATCGACCTGCTCCTGTTCGATATCCAGGACGCTGGCGTGCGGTTCTACACCTACGTTACGACGATGGCCTATTCGATGGAGGCTGCCGCGAGCCATCACATTCCGTTCGTTGTTCTTGATCGCCCCGATCCACTGGGCGGAGAAGTGATCGAAGGGCCGATGCTCGATCCTGGCCGTACCTCGTTTACCGCATATTTCCCCTTGCCGGTCCGCTACGCGATGACCATCGGGGAACTAGCGAAAATGTTTAATGCAGAAAACCATATCGGGGCCGATCTCCAGATTGTGCTGACGAGGAATTGGAGGCGGCGCGAGCTCTACGATCAAACCGGCCTCGCTTGGATCTCGCCGTCGCCCAATCTGCGAACCTTCCACGAGAACCTTCTGTATCCCGGAGTCGAGATCCTGCAGGCGGGAGGAGTTTCCGTCGGGCGTGGCACAGACACACCTTTTGAAATTATCGGGGCGCCTTGGATTCAACCGGAAGCATTCGCCGCAGAACTGAACCGTCGAAACATTCCCGGAGTTCGTCTAAAGAGCACTTCCTTTATTCCCAGCGAGGGTCCCTACGAAGCAGAGAATTGTGGCGGCGTAAGGATCCGTATTACGGATCGCGATTCATTTCGTTCCATTCGCCTGGGACTGGAGATCGCCGACGCACTGAATCGCATGTATCCACAGCAATTCCAGCTGCAGAAGGCGATCGCGCTGCTCGGGTCGCAGTCGACGATTGATCGCCTGATGAGCGGCGATGCCCCGGCCAGCATCATCGCCAGTTGGTCGGCCGATCTCGACAAATTTCGTAAGATGCGCGAAAAATATCTCCTCTATCATTGAGCCCAGAATGCGCATCTGTTCACTGCTGCCCTCCGCCACCGAAATTGCTTACGCCATCGGTCTCGGCGATTCCATTCTGGGTGTGAGTCATGAATGCGATTTTCCCGCCGACGCGGCGACCAAGCCTTCCCTGCTCCGCCCCCGAGTGGATTCACGGGCAGCGCCGGCGGAAATCGACCGCCAGGTGAAGGAAATGATCGCGCGCGGTGAGAGTATTTACGCCGTCGACGCCGAACTTCTCCGTTCGCTCGCACCGGATTTGATCCTAACACAGGATTTGTGCCACGTTTGCGCGGCGTCCCCGGACGATTTGGCAACGGCGCTCACACGCTTTCCCACTCCGCCCGAGGTTCTTTCCCTGACGCCGCGATCGCTGACGGACGTGTGGGCCGACATCCGCCGCGTCGGTGAGATCACCGGACGCCGCCATGAGGCCGAAACAGTGGCAGCGTCTGTCGAGCGGCGCCTCGCGGGCATCAGAGAAACGGTTGCCCGCGCGCGCTTCCGTCCCGGCGTGCTATGCCTTGAGTGGCTCGATCCGTGCTACGTGGGCGGTCACTGGATCCCAGAGATGGTCTCCATCGCCGGTGGCGAGGACCTGCTCGGAAGGCCACGCCAGCCATCGTTTCAGGCGACGCCAGAGCAGGTACTGCAGTCCTCTCCCGATGTGATCGTGATCATGCCGTGCGGGTACGATGCGGATCGCGCCGCCGCCGAGTATACGCTTAACCGGTTGCCGCCGGGCGCGGAAACGTTTCCGGCCATCCGGGAACATCAGGTCTTCGCCGTAAACGCAAACGCATACTTCTCGCGCCCTGGCCCCCGTCTGGCAGAAGGCGTCGCGCTTCTGGCCCATCTGTTTCACCCAGATCTGTTTCCATTGGGGAGCTCAGCGGCACTCGTTCGGTGTTTATAGCGGTCTACCCACTCAGCAAAAAGCTGGCCGCCGAGCCAATGCTGAAGGTGATGAGAGTGCCCACGAGAACATACCAAGTGAAGGCGAGTGGGGTGAAGCGCCAAACCGCGATCATCGAGGCGATACCCACAACGAGTCCTAGGAGTGCGCCCGTTTGATTGGCATGACGGTTCCAACTGCCGAGCAGAAACACACCGAGAAGTCCGCCATAGGTAATCGACGCAACCGTCAGGCCAGCTTCGAGCACGTGGCCCCAACGAGCAAGTCCCAGAGCGCCGAGAACGAGACCCCAGGCCAGAGTCGCATAGCGCGAGCGCTCGAGCTGCTGAGCTGATTGAAGTGCAGCCTTGTCATCGCCCAGATCCATCATGCTCGACGAAGCGAGCGAGTTCAGCGAGCCACTCGCGTTCGACATGGCCACGGCAAAGATCGAGGCTAGAACGAAGCCCGTCACTCCGATGGGCATTTCGCGAACGATGAATTCGGGGAAGAGGCGGTCACTATCCCCACCGGGCACGGGCAGCCAGGTTTGCTGCGCGTAAACAAAGAGCATGACGCCGAGAACAAGGAACAGTGCGAACTGCCCGAAGATAACGACGCCGCTCGCGAGCAAAGCCTTCTTTGCATCGCTTTCACCCCGGGCAGCCAGTAGCCGCTGTACCATCGTCTGGTCGGTGCCGTGGCTCGCCATCGTCAGAAACGTGCCACCCAAAATACCGGCCCAAAACGTGTAAGTGCGGGTCAGGCTGTAGGTGAAGTCAAAGATGCGGAGCTTGTCTCCCGTGACGGCCGCAACCCGTACGACCGTCGGCCAGCCGCCAGGAATCTTGTGCAGCAAGAGAAAGAACGCCACCAACGAGCCGGCAAGGTAAAGCACTAGCTGCACGAGATCGGTCCAGATCACGGCGCGCATGCCTCCCTCAAACGTATAGAGAATGGTCAGGGCCGCCACGATGGCGATGGACCAGCGCTCCCCTGTGCCGAACGCAACGCTGACCACTTTGCCGATTGCTGCGATGCGCACCCCTTCGGCCAGGGTCCGCGTGACCATGAAGACGACCGCGGCGCTACGTTTGATCCGAGCACCAAAGCGCTTTTCGAGGAGCTGGTAAGCCGTGTAGAATTCACCCTGGAAATACTGAGGGACGAGAACCACACATAGAATCACCCGCGCGACCAGATAACCCAATACGAGTTGGAGAAAGCCCAGATTACCGTCGTATGCAATCGCGGGCGTGCCGATAATTGTGAGGGTGGACGTTTCCGTGGCGACCAAGGACGAGGCGATTGCCCACCAAGGCGCCGAGCGCCCTCCGAGAAAATAATCCCGCAGGCTGTGTTGGCTGCGGCGAAACCGAACTCCGAACAGGGTGATTCCGGTCAGGTACACCAGAATGATGGCGAAATCGATCGCGCTGATTCGCATGATGGAACTTGGCGGGACGGGCGATGCTAACTGCCTACTTTGAAAACTGTCAAGGGTGGTGAGGGATTCGATGGCACAAAAGATAGCCGCGTCTGACGCCTCCTACCTTCTTGGACTCGATGGCGGCGGAACAAAGACGGAGGCTGTCCTTGCCAATCGGAACGGGCGGGTGATCGCGCGCGCCTTTGCCGGGCCGTCCAATCCGCTCCGTACGGGCTACGCCCGGGCGTGGTTTGCGCTCAGTGAGGCGGGTGACCGGGTTCTGGCAAAGGCGAAAATTCACGCCGAACATGTGCGAGCGGTTTGCGCAGGCCTGGGTGGAGCCGGCCGTCAAGCAGTGGTGCACCGCGTGACCGCATTTCTGGAAGGTAGCTACCCCAATGCCGCGATTCGCGTAACGACCGATCTCGAGGTCGCGCTCGAGGCCGCGTTTGGTTCGGCAGAAGGAATGATTCTGCTGGCTGGCACCGGATCAGCTGCATTCGGCCGGGATGCCGCAGGGCGGACGGCGCGAGCCGGCGGCCTGGGCCCCTGGATAAGCGATGAGGGCGGTGCCTTTGACATCGGACGACGCGCCGTCCGGGCTGTGGCGCTCTCTAAAGAGCACCGGGGACCGGCGACAGCGCTTTCCGATAGAGTGTTTGAGGTGCACCGATGCACCCACTGGGACTCGCTCGCAGACCAGATCTCCAAGAATCCCGACGATGTTTTCCCGAAGACTTTCCCTCTGGTTGCCGAGCTCGCCGATACAGGTGACGCAGTCAGTCGTGAGATCATGATCGGCGCCGCTGCTGCGCTTGCCGATCTTGCCGCCGCCGTGTCACACGAGCTCGGTTGGCGAGGACGGGATTTCCTGCTTGCGAAGATGGGAGGCGTTCACGGCCGCTCCAAATTCCTGGACAATGCCATCGAGGCGGAGCTCGATAGGCGCGTGCCGCGTGCGTGCGTGGTGGGGGCAGAGGTTTCTCCCGCGGAAGCTGCGGTTCGCATGGCGGAGCGGCTCATCGACGCGGAAGGAAATGCCGCCTGAATCAAACGAGTGGATCGCCCACGCCCGACGAGCGCCGCGCGAGGAGTTAGGGTCTCTGGTGCACGAGGCGAGTGAAGAACGACTGCTCGCCCTGCTTGAGAATCCCCACCTCGAGGAGCCGGATGTGACACGACTACTCGACCGTCTCGATTTACCAGCCGCTGTGCTCAGCGCCGTTGCCGCAGCGGGGAAGTGGACCTCGAGTGAGGCCGTGCGTTTGAGGCTGGCAAGACACCCACGCACCCCCAAACGCGTGGCGCTGGCTGCCGTGCGGCAGCTTTACCTCTTCGACCTGGTGCGGGTGAGCCTCGTTCCGTCAGCGCCGGCCGACATCCGCCGCGTGGCCGAAGAAGTGATTCTGACACGGGTTCCTCACCTCCCTGTGGGAGAAAAATTAACGCTCGCACGGCGCGGTCCATCGCGGGTGGCGGGCGCGATTCTCGCGGAAGGGCATCCGCAAGCCATCAAGCTGGCGCTTGGAAATCCGTTTTTGACCGAGAGCCAGGTTTTGAAGGCGCTTGCCAAACCTGGCGTGCCCGGGCGCGTGGTAGCAGCAATTGCGGTGCACCCTAAGTGGTCATGCCAGTACAATGTTCGCGTGGCTCTCGTGCGTCATTCGCAAACACCGGCGGCGTGCGTCCGTGCGTTCCTGCCGAACCTTACGCTTCGGGACCTCAAAGACATCTCACGCCTCGAAGGAATCGCGCCGCATCTAAAAAAGCAGCTCCGCCAGGAATTGGCTCGGCGGTCGGAGGCCGGAAAGTCGGTCTGAACAGCGACGACGAGGCGATGGCACGAAAATCACATCGAGTGCGATGGATCATGGCGGCCGGCGGGCTCGCCCTCGTGGCCGTGCTTGCGTACTCGTCGTTTCAACAGACGCGTGAGCGCTATGAGGTCTGCGTTACATTCAAACAGGCTACGCGGTGCGCCACGGCCGCTGGATCCACCTACGATCAAGCCGTGCGAAGCGCCCAGGAAATCGACTGCCAGCTTCTTGCCAGTGGTCGGGATGAGAACATGGTTTGCCTCGACAACCCGCCAACCAGCGTTCGTTCGGTGAAATGACGCGCTGCCTGAATTGCGGAGCGGCACGAGACGCAGACACCTGTGAGTCCTGCGGCCTCAGCTCGGCCGGCGCTGAATTGTTCCTACGCAAAAGGCTGCTCAATCGAACCGCGATATTTTTGCTGGGCGCGCTGGCATTCATCGCCGCGAGCGTCCGGTATCCACCGGTCGAGGTCGATGGCGTCCTGATTTTTATCGGCGCGCTGTTTTTTCCGACCCTGGGTTTGGCCATCTGGGTGGAGCGGCGGGCCTTGCGCCACGCCGAAGTCGAGGCACTCAAACGCGTTTATTACGGGTTGGTTCCCATCCCCTGGTTGCTCACCGCCTTGCTCATCGTGAATGGAGGGCTCGACCGCGGGGCTCCTCAAATTGAGCAGGAGCGCGTGGTCGGAAAATTTGCCATGGCAGGAGCCCTCCCGATTCGGCGGCTGGTGGTCACCTCTTGGCGTGAAGATCACCGCTTCGAGCGCATTCCGATTGACCGCAGCGATTTCGATTTCTACCATGCGGGCGATCCGGTCGACATCCGGGTCCAAGAGGGTCTGGTGGGCATTCCCTGGATTGCGGGAGTCTCGAGGCCTTAACCGCCGAAAGGGGCAGCGGCCTTCTCGGGGGTGCATCCCACGATGTGCTCTGTGCAAGCCCCGCCGGCGGACTCCACGGGCCAATGCTACGATCGCATGGGAGAGCAGCACCATCCATGCGCGTGCCGGTAGCTTGGGTCGAGCGATTCCCGTTCCTTGAACCCCTCGAGGACGATTGGCAGCGCGTCCCTCGGGCGGCCCTGGTCATTGCATGCACGTTCTATGGCTTATTTCTGCTCCAAGCGGCGCAAGGCAGCGGCATGCTTCTCATGATGGACCTCGTTTTCGTTCCCCTTCATGAGGGCGGTCACCTGCTGTTCGGCTGGTTTGGCGAGCTTCTCATGGTAGCCGGTGGCACACTGCTGCAATTGGGTGTTCCGTTGATGCTGGCGACGTTTTTTTTCTTTCAACGCCAGGTGCAGGGAACGGCATTCTGCTCCTTCTTCTTCTTTGAGCAATTTTTGCCGATCTCGACCTACATGGCCGACGCTCGCGCCCAAGAACTGCCGCTGCTGACGGTAGGCGACTCCGATCAGGTCATCCACGATTGGAACTACCTGTTTGGCAGATGGGGCGTGCTCGAGCACGACACGCAGATTTCGCAGGTTTTTCGCAGCCTGGGCTGGATCGGCATGATCGGCACGGTGGGATGGATGGTTTGGCGGAGTCTCGACAGTCGCCGAGTATCAAAAGCCGACCGGGCTCAGTAGAACGGGCGCAGGTCCGGCGGATGCGGAAGTGAGACCTGGAGAGCTCGGCCGTAGTCCTCGAGCGTCAGACGAATCAACTCCGCCGGTCCCACGTCGCGCAGCGTCCAATCCGCGGATGGGATCAATCGCGCGTCCGACGGCGGGTCCTCGCTTTCGAAATCCGCTCCTCGCACCTGTAAGCTCCCCCGAGGAACTTCGTAAGCCAGGCGCCCTTCCAGATCGAGCATGAGATATCGATGGCCGAGCAGCAGCAACACAAGATTGGAGGCCTTTTTTGCGTTCTTTTTGTCCTTTTTATCGGGCTGGTATACGTTCCAGGCCAAAGGCGTCTTGTCGTCGAGCTTCACCTGTGCCTGGTCCAGGGCCTTCCAGTGAAGGCGCTCGGCGCTATCGCTACTCGAACTCGCCTGGCTGGCGGCTGGGTTCACCTTGAGGACGGGCACGGACAGCAGTGTCAGGGCGACGAGCCGGACCAGTCGATGGGCCACCTTGGGAGCAAACCTCATCGATCAGGAGAATACATCAGCACGTAAGATTCCGGCAGGCCGTGCGGACGGTTCGTTGCTAGATGGTTGTCTCGGCCAGTGACCTGTCCAGTAGACCGATGGCCTCATCGACATCGGCTTTTGAGATGTTGAGCGGCGGTGCCAACCGAATTACATTAGCGTAGAGTCCACCCCTTCCAATAAGCAGTCCGTTGGTGCGCGCACGTTCCATCAAGGCTGTCGTCTCGGTAGGCGCGGGCTCTTTGGTCTGCCGATCTCGAACCAGTTCAAGCGCCTGCATCATGCCCATGCCACGCACATCGCCGATAAGCGGATACTTGTCCTTCAGCTCTTCGAGCCTCTGTCGAAAGTAGTTCCCGACCGTGTGAGCGTTTTCGAGCAGCTTTTCCTCTTCGATCACGTCGATCACAGCGCGCGCCGCAACACTGGTGACGGGGTTTCCTCCAAAGGTTGAAATCGTAAGGCCCTGGAATCGGCCTGCCAGCTCCGCCGTCGTAATGGTCGCGCCGACCGGCGCTCCGTTACCCATGCTTTTGGCGCAGGTGATGATATCCGGGGTCACTTCCCATTGCTCAATGCCGAACCACTTTTTCCCGGTGCGTCCAAAGCCGGTCTGAACCTCGTCAGAGATGAATAGCCCACCATAGTTCTTGACGATCCTGAAAACGATTTTGAAATACTCCGACGGCGGGGTAATGAATCCCCCGACTCCCTGGATCGGTTCGGCAATGAACGCGGCAATCGACCCGCTCGTCCCTGTCTGGATGAGGTTCTCCACATCGTTTGCGCAGGCAACTCCGCAGTCGGGATACTTCAACTGCAGCGGGCAACGGTAGCAATAGGGGTTGATGGCGTGTGCCACACCCACACTGATGACTCCGCTCTTGCGCCACGCCGCCTGTGCCGTTACGCCTTTGGCAAGTGCGGAGGAGCCGGCATAGGCGTGGCGGAGTGCGATGACGTCGTAGCTTGGGCCCGCCATGCGCGCGAGCAGAACGGCCGCCTCGTTGGCTTCGGTGCCCGAGTTTGTGAAGAAGCTTTTCTGAAGCCGCCCCGGTGTGATCTCGGCGAGCTTTTCGGCTAGCGCGACGATCGCTTCATTGGGATACAGAGTGGAGGTGTGCTGGAGCTTGTCGGCCTGCGCCTTTATCTTCGATGTGATCTTTGGGTTGCAGTGGCCCACGCCGATCGTGAGGATTCCACCGAAAAAGTCCAGGTACTTGTTGCCTTCGATGTCCCATAGGTATTGCATCGAGGCATGGTCCGCCACAAGCGGTTCCTTGTAGTAGTTTGTAACTGCTGGCCAGAGATACTGCTGATGCTTGCGAACGATCTCTTCGCTGCGGCTGGTTATGATTTTCCGTTGGGTCGCCATGTTGCGGGCAGTTTACTCTCGGCGATTGTCCTCGAGCAAGGCCGCCCCGGCCGGCGAGCCAAACAAGGCTCGCGGTTTCAGGGCGTTCCCGTATAATTCGGAGCAACGATGGGTGCGATCTTCAGGAATCTCATACGGGCGCTGGGTCGGGTACTTCCCGATTGCGTGACACTGGGCCAGGCCATCGCCTTTAATATGTTTCTGGCGTTTTTCCCGCTCCTGCTCCTTGCCCTCGGCTTGTTGGGAGGAACAGCGCTTTTTGCCGATGCTTTGCGAGAGATTCCAAATCGACTGATGATGATTCTTCCTCCGGGCAGCTCCCGGGTCGTGGCGGAGTATTTTGTTCGGCGGACCGTACACCCTTGGACCTGGTTCTCGCTCGGCCTGGTAGGCACGTTGCTTGCCGGTAGCCAGGTGATGGTCGGCTTCATGGAGGGTTTCAGGGTTATCGAAGGGGATTTGCTCCGGCCAGGATACTGGCGGCGGCAGTTGCGTGCCCTCGGACTACTTTGCTTGACCATTGTGCCGATGCTCGCGGTTGTGTTTCTGACGGTTTTCGGCAAGCAATGGCGCTCGCTGCGTCTGTTTCACATCGGCTCGGCGCGCCTTACCCGCGACCTCGAAATCGCCTGCTACGCGATGGTCGTTTTCACTCTGGCGATGGGGGTGCTTGTGGCGCTCTACCGCATTGGGCGGCCCGGGCATGAGGGATTGAAACAGTTGCTGCCGGGCGCAGTGGTCTCAACCGTGCTGTGGTGGGCGGCGGACATAGCCTTTGGATCCTACGTTCGCAGAATGCCCTATGACATGGTATATCGCGGATTGGCCTCGGCGATCGGTCTGCTAATTTGGATGTTTCTGACCGCCATCATCGTTCTCCTGGGTGCTGCGTACAACGCGGAAGCCCGGGAAGCTTCCAACCATCATCCCCGCGTTACCGTCCTCACCCCGTAGCTGCTTCCCTAGCCATTGCGCAGGGCCCTGTAACTGATACACTAGGCACGGAATTGCAAGCGGTGGCCTGGCCGTCGCGCAGCGGAGGCGCACCATGAGCGACATTCACGTCGAGTGCTATGCGGGACACCGGGCTGATGAAAAACCCCTTCGTTTCGCGATTCGGGGCCGGCAGTTTCGAGTCGACGAGCTCGACGGACAGTGGTATTCACCAGAAGCGAGCTATTTCCGCGTCCGTGCCGACGACGGCAACTACTATGTTTTGCGTCATGACGAAGCGCAGGATTTCTGGACGCTGGATGGCTTTCGCGCCGCTCATTCCGGATAGCAAGATCCGAGATCCAGCCTAAGCAATTCCAACCCATCCGTTTACCTTTATTGCTCGCCGCGCAACTATTGTCCTGCCGAAGGGTTAAACTTGTTTGAGAGAGCATGAAAGCGATCCGAAAGCGTCCGTCCGTTGTCTATGTATCAGCCACAGCCTTTTTTCGCCGCGTATTAGCGGGGGTCTTGGCCGCATCGGTGGCCTTTGCCTCTTCTGGAACAGGCGGCGGCAAGCAAAAGAAGAAATCCGTCTCGAGCTCGGACGATACGCAGCTCAGTAAGAAGTTTAAGGGCCACCTTCCGATCACAGAGCTCACCGAGGACCAGGCCATCCTGCATGCGCTCAATCGCCTCGCCTATGGGCCGCGCCCGGGCGACGTAGAACGCATTCGGCAAATGGGCTTAGAGCGGTGGATCAACCAACAGCTGAATCCGGAAACCCTCGACGATTCCGAACTGGACAGCCGCTTGGACGACAAGTACGCCACGCTGAGGATGTCTCCCAGGGAGCTGGCCGAGAATTTCCCCACGGCCGCCGAAATCGCCAGGAGGGAAGGCGAAAGCAAGCAGCAAGCCGCCGAACAGTTGCAGCAGCAGCGGCGCGCCGCGTCGGCTCAGATGGCGCAAGCGATCGACGCGGGCGATTCCAGCTCCGACAAGGCCCAGATGGCGCTCGCCCGGATCCAGGGCCCCGGTCGAATCGTCGCCGATCTGTCGATGGCCAAGCTTGACCGCGCTATCTACAGCCAGCGTCAGCTGGAAGCGGTGATGGAGGATTTCTGGTTCAACCATTTCAACGTTTTTGCCGGCAAGGGCGCCGACCGCTGGCTTCTCACATCGTATCTTCGCGATACGATTCGCCCGCACACGATGGGCAAGTTTCAGGACTTACTGATTGCGACGGCGAAGAGTCCCGCAATGCTTTTTTTTCTCGATAACTGGCTGAGTGTTGACCCGATCGCCTTCCAGCAGAGCCGTCAGCAAGCCGCACTTGGCCGCGGGCGCTTTCAGGGGATTTTTGCCGGAGGGTTCGCGCCCGATCCGCGAGCGTTTCCTGCTCCGGATGGCCGTATAGCGAATCAGCGCCCGAAGCAACAGGAGCGCGGCATCAATGAAAACTACGGTCGGGAGGTGATGGAACTCCACACCGTCGGAGTGGACGCCGGCTACACGCAACAGGATGTGATTGAAATGGCGAAATGCCTTACCGGTTGGACGGTGCGGGAGCCGCGGCGCGACCCGGCGTACGTCTTCAAGCCGGAATTTCATTCGGCGGGCAAGAAGGTCGTAATGGGGCATACGTTTGACTATGGTGACGAACGCGACGGCGTGGAAGCTTTGAAGATGCTCGCGAACGACCCGCACACGGCCAGGTTCATCTCAACAGAGCTTGCCCGCCACTTCGTCTCCGACAATCCGCCCGCCCCACTCATCAACCGAATGGCCGCCAACTACCAGGAAACAGGCGGCGACATTCGCAGCCTGCTCCATACGATGATCTACTCGCCGGAGTTTTGGTCGAAGCAGGCATATCGTGCGAAGGTGAAGACGCCATTCGAGCTGGTTGCCAGCACAGCGCGAGCACTCCAGGCCGAGGTCAGCGTTTCGCTGCCTCTTGAACAGTGGGTTGCGCGAATGGGCGAGCCACTCTTTCTCTGTCAGCCTCCGACTGGCTATTCGGATAGGGCCGCCACCTGGGTAAACACGGGAGCGCTTCTGAATCGGTTGAATTTCGCGCTGGCGTTGGCAACCGGGAAGGTGCCGGGGACAACGGTCAGCTTGCAGCCGATGTTTGGTGACGGCGCAGGGACGGATCCCGAGCTCGCTCTCGAGCGCTCTGTCGAACTGTTCCTCGACGGGCAGGTCGATGCGTCCACGCGAGGAACGCTGGAAGCCCGGCTGGGTGACCCGCAGATCGTTGAGGCCACTCTGGACGATCCGGTCAAGCAAGTGAACGAAGGTCTGCTCGCCGGTTTGGTATTGGGAACGCCGGAATTTCAGCGGCGGTAGTCTCAAACGCGAAGGAGAAGGGCGATGAAGATTTCGCGGCGTTATTTCCTAAAGAACGGTGGCATCGCGATGCTCGGCATGGCCTCGTTGCCCTCATTCCTTGCGCGTGCCGTTGCCGCAACGGCCGCGCCGAGCAAAAAGAAGATGGTGGTGCTTTTCCAGCGGGGCGCGATGGACGGGCTCAATGTGGTCATCCCGTTCGCCGAACCCGAATACTACCGATTGCGCCCCACGATTGCGATTCCCCCGCCTCGGCGCGGAGGGACGGACACGGCCATCGACCTAGACGGGTTCTTCGGACTGCACCCGAGTCTTGAAGGGCTCGAGCCCCTGTTTCGAAGCGGCCAGCTTGCCATCGTACAAGCCGTCGGTTCACCCGACCCGACGCGGTCGCATTTCGACGCCCAGGACTTCATGGAGTCCGGCACGCCCGGCGCCAAGTCAACCGAAGACGGATGGCTTAATCGCGCGCTTCAATCGATGCCCGAGGAGCAGGCCTCGGCCTTCCGGGCCGTGGCGTTTGGTCCCTATCTGCCGCGCACGCTGGCGGGAAGCGCGCCGGCGGTGGCCATACCGGACTTGAAGCAATTTAAAATGTATGGCCCGCAGCAAACCGTCGAGGGCGGATTTGAAGCGATGTATGCCCAGACGCTCGATCAGGCGCTCCGAGGCGTTGGCAGGGAGACGTTTGAAGCGATCGATGAGCTCAAGAAGATACATCCTGAATCGTATCAGCCAGAAAACGGCGCGGATTATCCGACCAGCCGTTTTGGAAAAAGTCTGATGGAAATAGCCGAACTGTTTAAAGCCGATATCGGCTTAGAAGTTGCGTTCCTCGACAGTGGCGGCTGGGATCACCATGTGAATGAGGGTGGCACAGAAGGGCAGCTCTCGAACCTGCTCCGCGATCTGGGGCAGGGAATCGCGGCGTTTCACCGTGACATGGGCGACCGCATGGGCGATGTCGTGTTCGTCAGCATGTCGGAATTCGGACGGACCGCGCACGAAAACGGCAACCGGGGCACCGACCATGGCCACGCGAACTGCATGTTCGTGATGGGCGGAGAAGTGAAGGGCGGGGCGGTGTATCGGCGCTGGCCAGGCATGGCCGACAATCAACTGTATCAGGGCCGTGATCTTGCGGTTACGACCGATTACCGCAACGTGCTGGGCGAGATTTTGGCCAGTCACCTGGCCGGCTGCGATCTCAACGCCGTGTTCCCGGGTTTTGCGAACGACCCGCGTCAGTTCCTGGGCCTGATTCGGGCGTAGCGGTCATTTCGGCGAATTCGAGCGTTGCCCTATTCCTTCTGCGTTTTGATTCGCATCCCATAGAACGAGCGGTACACAAAGAAGAACGACACCGCGAAGAACACTGCAGCCAAAATCGCCGTCAGTTGCGCATTCTGCTTGCCTAGCTCGACAGCCAGCTCGACGGCCAGCAATCCGAACAGCGTCGTGAACTTGATTACCGGATTGAGCGCAACCGATGAGGTGTCCTTAAATGGGTCGCCCACCGTGTCGCCCACGACGGTGGCGTCATGAAGAGGAGTGCCCTTCTGTTTCAGCTCCACCTCGACGATTTTCTTGGCGTTGTCCCACGCGCCGCCGGCGTTAGCCATGAAGATGGCCTGATACAAGCCGAACACAGCGATGGAAATCAGATAGCCGATAAAGAAGAATGGTTCAACGAACGCAAAGGCCAACGTCGCAAAGAAAACGGCGATAAATATGTTGAGCATGCCGCGCTGTGCATACTGCGTGCAGATGGCAACCACTTTCTTGCTGTCGGAGACAGACGCTTTTTGAGCGCCTTCGAGCTTGATGTTGGCTTTGATGAACTCGACAGCACGATAAGCGCCTGTGGTCACAGCTTGCGTCGAAGCGCCGGTAAACCAATAAATCATCGCCCCGCCGGTGATGAGACCGAGAACAAAAGGAGCATGGAGCAGGGAAAGCATTTCCTTGTTGGAGCTCAGCCCGTTTGTCAGTGCCATAATGATCGAGAAAATCATCGTTGTCGCACCGACCACGGCGGTTCCGATCAGCACCGGCTTGGCGGTCGCCTTGAAAGTGTTGCCAGCGCCGTCGTTGGCTTCCAGCATTTCCTTCGCGCGCACAAAACTGGGGTCGACACTGAAATCAGCGTTCAACTCTTGCTTGATATTCGGAACGCTTTCAATCAGCGACAGCTCATACACCGATTGCGCGTTGTCCGTTACAGGACCATAGGAATCGACGGCGATCGTTACAGGCCCCATTCCCAAAAAGCCAAATGCCACCAGGCCGAAGGCGAACACCGGTGCGGCGATCATCAGCGCGCCCAGCCCTTGGGTGCTGAAGAGATAGCCGATAGCCATCAGCGCCACCATGGTCAAGCCGAGATAGTAGCCGGAAAAATTGCCGGCCACGAATCCCGACAAAATTCCAAGCGACGCGCCACCCTCTTCGGCCGAGGCCACCACTTCGCGGACATGGCGGGATTCAACCGAAGTAAAGACCTTGACGAACTCGGGAATGATGGCTCCCGCCAGCGTTCCGCAGGAGATGATCGTCGCCAACTTCCACCACTGCGTCGTGTCGCCAGCAAGATCGGGGATGATGTAGTGGGAGATGATGTAGGTAAGCGCGATCGAAACAATCGACGTGATCCATACGAGCGAGGTCAGGGGTGCCTCGAAGTTCATCTTCTCGGCGTTTCCGTATCGGGTCCTGGCAATCGCGCCGTTGATGAAATAGGCCAAGGCACTCGCCACCAGCATCGCGATGCGCATCACGAAGATCCACACGAGCAGCTGGACCTGAACGGTCGGATTCGACACGCCGAGCAAAATAAATGTAATCAGCGCGACGCCGGTGACACCGTAGGTTTCAAATCCATCGGCGCTCGGGCCCACGGAATCTCCTGCGTTGTCACCTGTACAATCGGCGATAACGCCCGGATTGCGCGCGTCGTCTTCTTTGATCTTGAAGACGATTTTCATGAGATCGGAGCCGATGTCCGCAATCTTGGTGAAAATGCCGCCCGCGATGCGGAGCGCCGCTGCTC